>DASQSO010000409.1:0-10500 GCA_035642335.1 Caulobacteraceae bacterium | reverse complement strand
CCAAGCACCAGCCAGGTCTCCGCCTTGGTCCCGTCGGCGCCCTCAAGCTGGATCAGCTGGCTGAGGCGGCACTCGAAATTGACCGGGCTTTCCTTGACGCGCGGCGGCGAGACCAACCGACTTGGGGCGCGGGTAAGGCCGGAGACGTCGAACTCGTCGATCTCCGGCGGCGCCGGGGTGCAGGTCAGGTTCATGGGCTCGGCCAGGGCCATGGTGGCCAGGTTCCAGCAGAACTCGCCGGTGGCGGCGATATTGGCGACGCTGTCCTTCCAGCCGATCGAGGCGAATCCGACGATCGGCGGGCGATAGTTGAAGGCGTTGAAGAAGCTGTAGGGCGCCAGATTGACGACGCCCGTCGCGCTGATCGACGAGATCCAGCCGATCGGCCTTGGGCCCACGATGGCGTTGAACGGGTCATGGCGCAGGCCGTGGCCCCGCGCCGGTTCGTAGACGTGTGCGGTCTCGTCGGCCATGGCGGGGATTTAGGGCCGGAACGGCCGCGGCGATAGTCATACGCCCAGCCCTTTTCGCGCGCTCTGGTTTGCGCGACAGTGACGCAAAGCAACAATCGGAAGGACGCCGCCATGGCCGACGATGCACGCACCGAACTGAAGGCCGCCCAGGAGGTGATCCGGCTGTGGCCGGACGGTCCGCCGCGCGCCATCCGCGACGTCGGCCCCGAGGCCGTCTTCGTCAGTCCGGCCGCCGGCGTGGTCGACACCGAGATGTTGCGCAACGTCTCCGACCCGACCCTGACCGTGTTCCGGCCCGATCCGGCCAGGGCCAACGGCATCGGCGTCGTGGTCGCCCCCGGCGGCGGCTGGCGCATCCTGGCCTGGCGGCACGAGGGCATCGACCTGGCCGAATGGTTGGCGGCGCGGGGCTACACCGCCTTTTTGCTCAAGTACCGGGTGATGGGAACGCCGGACGATCCGGCGGCCTTCGCCGAGACCCGCAAGCCGCCGGCCGGGCCATCGCCCTATGAACAGGCCGCCAATGCGCCGCGGGCGCTGGCCGAGCTGACCCGCGACAGCAAGTCGACGGCTTACGCCCGCGAGATCGCCTGCGACGACGGTGTCCGCGCCGTGGAACTGGTGCGCGAGCGCGCCGCCGATTGGGGCGTCAAGCCCGACCGCATCGGCATGATCGGCTTTTCCGCCGGCGCCTTCCTGGCCGTCGACGTGGCAATGACGCCGGGCGCGAAGCTGGCCTTCGTCGCGCCCGTCTATGGCGGCGAGACCAGCGGCCGGCCGGTGGCCGCCGACGCGCCTCCGCTGTTCACCACCATCGCCGAGGACGACCGCATGTTGTTCAAGGTGGTCGAGGGCCTCTATGCCGACTGGTCCAATGCCGATCGGCCAGCCGAGCTGCACATCTTCGCGCGCGGCGGCCACGGCTTCGGCATGGTCAGGCGCGGCCTGCCGGTTGACCGCTGGATCGACCTGATGGGCGACTGGCTCACCGACCAGGGCTTCGCCTAGAGCAAGATCGGTTCAGGTCGAAACAACCTGAACCGTGAATCTTGCTCTAAACCAAAAGTGGAGAGCCTGATTCACGCTTCGGAACGAAGCGATCAGGTTCTCGGGATCATAAGACCCGGTTGTCGCGTTATCCGTGTCTCCCTGAGAACCGCTGGAGGATGGAGACCATGGGTTCGAAGACATTTGTCGGGCTTGGCGCGGCCATCGCCCTTATCGCCGGCGCGGCCAGCGCCCAGGACTTTAACGCGAATTTCCGCGACGAGGTCGGGACGCCGCTGGCGCCTGGCGACGCGGCCGCCCAGGGCTGGACGTTGGAGACCAAGGGCCACGGGGTCTGCAAGGTCAGGCTCAGGGCCGAGGTGGTGACCAAGCGCGTCTATCGCGCCGACATCCCCGCCGATTGCGGCCAGGTGCTGCCGGCCGGAGTCGCCGGCTGGCGGCCGGTCACCGACGGCGCGGCGCTGGTCGACGGCCAGGGTCAGGTGCTGATCGACTTCAACCGCTGGAGCAACAGCCTTCTGGTCTCGCACCAGGCCAGCGGCATCGACGTACAGCTGCGTCGCGGCTAGTAGCGCCGATAGGCCTCGAACCGGCCGCTCGGGCCGATGAACCACGACGCCACCCAGCCGGTCAGGCCGACGACGATCGCGCCCAGGATGGCGGCGATGAGGCCGTGTACCTGGAAGCCGTGCAGGAAGACGGCGACCAGTTCCAGCATCAGGCCGTTGATCACCAGCAGGAACAGGCCAAGCGTGAGGATGGTGATCGGCAGCGTCAGGATCACCAGGATCGGCCGGATGATGGCGTTGGCGATGCCGAGCAGGAGGGCCGCGGCAAGCAGGCTCTTGTAAGACGAGACATGGATGCCGGGCACGATGTGGGCCGCGACCCACAGGCCCAACGCCACGATCAGCACCCGTATGATGAAGCCGATCATCGCCGCGTCCTCCTCATTTCGGTGGCCGTTTCGCCCTCGAAACCCGACCATAGCCTAAGCCTCGGGACGGACGAAGAGCCTGGACGCCGCCGACGCCGCGCGCATATATCCGCGCCGTTAGCTACAACTGATTTCATCGGGTCGAATTCATGGTCAAACGCGTTTTGCTGGCGCTCGTCGTCGCGCTGACGAGCGGCTTCGTCGCCCGCGCCCAGGCGCCGTCAGCGCCTCCGCCGGCGGCCGCGAACGACTATACCGATCCGGCGACCTGGCTCTGCCGGCCGGGACGCCAGGATGCCTGCACGGTCAATCTGGACGCCACGGTGATCCAGGCCGACGGGACCACCTCGATCGACCGTTTCCACGCCGACCCCAACCCGCCGATCGACTGCTTCTACGTCTATCCCACGGTCTCCAGAGACCCCGGCGGCAACTCGACCATGGCGATCGAGACCGAAGAGAAGACCGTGGTGCTGCACCAGCTGGCCCGTTTCGGCGCTAGGTGCCGCCTCTACGCCCCCATGTATCGCCAAGTGACCATAACGGCGCTGACCGGCTTCCTGACCGGGCGCCCGATCCCCGCCAACCCGGCGCTGGCCTATGACGATGTCCGCGACGCCTGGAACGAATATCTCGCACACGACAACCACGGGCGCGGCGTGGTGCTGATCGGCCATAGCCAGGGCTCCAACGTCCTGACCGAGCTGATCGCCAGGGAGATCGACGGCAAGCCGGTACAATCGCACGTCATTTCGGCGATCCTGATGGGCACGGCGCTCCAGGTTCCGCCAGGCAAGGATGTCGGCGGCGCCTTCAAGACCATCCCGCTCTGCCATTCCGCCAGCCAGCTCGGCTGCGCCATCGCCTATTCCTCGTTCCGCGCCGATTCGCCGCCGCCGGCGAACAGCCTGTTCGGCCGGGGGCGGCCGAAGGACGGCACCATCGCCGCTTGCGTCAATCCGGCCGCGCCGGGCGGCGGATCGGGGGAGGAGAAGGCTTTCTTCACCGCCGGGACCGGCGAGATCGCCGCCGAGGCCAATCCGCGGGTCGCCTGGATCACGCCGCCGAAGCCGATCGATACGCCCTTCGTCGAGGTCCCCGGCCTGCTGACCGCCGAATGCATTTCGGATGCTCACGGCGTCTATCTGGCCATCACCGTCCATCCGACGCCCGGCGGAGCGCGCGCCAACGACATCGTCGGCGACCTGATCATCGCCGGCCAGGTCCAGAAGAACTGGGGCCTGCACCTGATCGACGCCGACCTGAACATGGGCAACCTGGTCGACATCGTCGGCGAGGAGTCGGCGGCCTATCTGGCGCAAGGCGGCCAGTAGGTCGCCTCACCGCCTTGAAAAAGCGCGGTGGATGTCGGTTCGCGCTGGCGCCGTTCGTCGTCCCGGCGCCACCGAGGCCCGCGCAGGTCAAGGTAAGAGACGATGACCCCGATCATCACCGCCTTCGCAAACTCTCCCGGCCGCGGCCGGGGACTGGCGCGCGACCTGCGCGTACGCTGGGCGCTCGAAGAGATGGGCCAGCCCTACGAGGTTCGTCTTGTCTCATTCAGCGAGATGAAGGAGCCGGCGCATCTTGCGCGCCAGCCTTTCGGGCAGATTCCGACCTATGAGGAAGGCGATCTGGTCTTGTTCGAGTCCGGCGCGATCGTGCTGCATATCGCCGAGCGCCATGCGGGCCTGCTGCCAGACGATGCGAACGCCCGGGCGCGCGCGATCAGCTGGTTGTTCGCCGCGCTCAACACGGTGGAACCGCCGCTGGTCGAACTCAGCATGTCGAAGTTGTTTGAAGGCGACAAGCCCTGGTACGAGCAGCGCCAACCCATACTCAGGGACCGCGCCCGCAAAACGCTGGGCGAGCTTTCCAGCCGCCTCGGCGACGCCGAATGGCTCGACGGCGGCTTCAGCGCCGGCGACCTGATGATGGCGGGGGTGCTGTTCCGCTCTAGGGTATCGGGAATCCTGGACACCTACCCGAACCTCATTGCGTACGTCGCCCGCGCCGAAGCCCGCCCTGCCTTCCAGCGCGCGTTCGAGGCCCAACTGGCGGTCTGGACCGCCCAGCAACCCACCCGATAGGTGGGGGGCTCGGGTCCTGATCCGCTGTTTGCACCTGCCGGAGCTGTCGTCCTCGCTGTCCAGTTGCTGGCGGAGGTGTCATGGCCGGATCCGACCCCACTACAGGCACGTGCGCTCAATGGCGCGCCAGGTCGCGCTGGCTGGCAAGAGGCTCACGCATGACAGCGCAATCTGTGTTAAACTGTGCGAAATTGCAGTGAGCAAGTGAGCGCCGAGATGATGCAGACTGACCTCGCCACACTGAAAGAACGGGTGCTTGAGGCGACGAGGAAGTCCGCTGTGGCTGCTCAAATCAAGGATGTTGTTCTGGAGTCGGATCGCGACGACGAAGGAACAGACTTCCTTCGCGTTATTGTTCAGTTGAAGGACGTGAAAGCGCCGGTCGAAGCAGATTTCGAAGCCCTTCTCGAAATTATTGAGAAAACGGTCGAAACTATTGATGAACGCTATCCTAGCGTGAGATTTTCAGACGCGGCCTGATGGCTTCCTACGACGTTGAATTGCTTGAGGCGGCACGCCGCCTGCTCGTGCGCCGGTCGGGCCAGCGTGGAAAGCTTCCGAGCGCTCGCGTTCGGCGTAGTATTTCGACATCTTACTACGCACTCTTCCACTTTTTGTTGGACGAGGTTGGAGTGCGGGTCGTCGGTACACACAATGATCTGCGAAAACGACGCCGCATCCTGAGTCGAACGGTGAGCCACAGAGGCGCCAAAACAACGCTTGATAGGCGACTCCCGACGAAGGACCAGTTCAAGCTTTCGCCCCGGCGACCCGTCGCGCTATGACGGCGGGCCATGGCCACGAAGAGCGAAAACCCGACCGAGATATTCAAGCGCGCGATCGCGCACGCGGCGCGGTCGCTGGCCGAGCAGCCGGATCTGGAGGTCACCTTTTCCGGCGACGGGCCGCAGCTGACCGGCAACCACGCGGTGCTGCCCCACCCGCCGCGCGACCTGTCGCCGAAGGAGACCTCGCGCATCCGCGGCCTGGCCGACCAGATGGCGCTGCGCCTGGCCCACCACGACGAAGCCTCCCACGCCAGGCTGCGGCCCCAGTCGCTGCAAGCCAGGGCGGTGTTCGAGGCGGTGGAACAGGCGCGCATCGACGCCATCGGCGCCAACGCCCTGATGGGCGTGCGCGCTAACCTGACCTCGGCGCTGGAATCCACCATCGAGAAGAAGGGCCTGAACCGGTTCGACGACCCGGCCGCGGCGCCCCTGGCCGACATCGTTGGGCTGATGGTGCGCGAGCGGCTGACCGGCGATGCGCCGCCGGAGGCCGCCAAGCTCTTGGTCGATCGCCACCGCGCCGACATCGAGGCCAAGGCCGGCCCCGACCTCGACCGGCTGGCGGACAGGCTGGAGGACCAGGCGGCCTTTGCCCGGATCGCCCGCTCGATCATCAAGGATCTCGACCTCGGCGAGGAGTTCGGCGACGACGCCGAGGATTCCGGCGAGGACGACACCCCGGAAATGCCGCGCGACGTCCAGGACGACATGGGCGAGGACGACGACCAGGACGGCGAAGGCGCCGAGCCGGACCAGACCAAATCCTCCGACCGCGACGCGGACGGCTCCGAAGAGCAGCGCACCGAGGCCGAGTCCGACGAGGACGCCGAACCCTCCGACGACGACGTCGAGATGGGCGACGGCGAAAAGGCCGCGCGGCCGGACGTCAAGGATCCCGGCAACCGCGAGCCGCCCTACAAGGTCTTCACCACCGCCCACGATGAGGTGGTCGGCGCCGAGGAGCTGTGCGACGGCGAGGAGCTGGGCCGCCTGCGCGCCTATCTCGACCAGCAGCTGGCCAGCCTGTCCAACGTGGTCTCGCGCCTGGCCAACCGGCTGCAGCGGCGGCTGCTGGCCAAGCAGAACCGTTCCTGGACCTTCGATCTGGAGGAAGGGATGCTGGACGTGGCGCGGCTGACCCGGGTGATCGTCGACCCGACCGCGCCTTTATCCTTCAAGCAGGAAGAAGACACCGAGTTCCGCGACACCGTGGTCACCATCCTGATCGACAATTCCGGCTCCATGCGCGGGCGGCCGATCATGGTCGCGGCGGTCTGCGCCGACATTCTGGCCCGCACCCTGGAGCGCTGCGCGGTGAAGACCGAGATCCTCGGCTTCACCACCCGCGCCTGGAAGGGAGGCCTGACCCGCGAGGACTGGCTGAAGGCCGGCAAGCCGCCGGCGCCTGGCCGGCTGAACGACCTGCGCCACATCATTTACAAGTCCGCCGACGCCCCCTGGCGCCGCGCGCGCCGCAATCTCGGCCTGATGATGCGCGAGGGGCTCTTGAAGGAGAACATCGACGGCGAGGCGTTGCTCTGGGCGCACCACCGGCTGATCCATCGCGCCGAGCAACGGCGCATCCTGATGGTCATTTCCGACGGCGCGCCGGTCGACGATTCCACCCTTTCGGTCAATTCCGGCCACTATCTGGAGCGACACCTGCGCACGGTCATCGCCGAGATCGAGAACAACTCGCCCGTGGAGCTGATCGCCATCGGCATCGGCCACGACGTGCGCCGCTACTATCGCCGCGCCGTCACCATCGTCGACGTCGAGCAGTTGGGCGGGGTGATCACCGACCAGCTGGCCGAGCTGTTCGACGAGGAGCCGAAGAAGCACGGCCGCTCGGGCGTCAGCCTGCAGCCGCCGCCCTCGGTGCAGCCGCCTCCGCCACCCGCCCCCCGCCGCACGACCCTGCGCGACGTCGCCGAGGCCCTGCGTTGAGCCGGCCGGTCAATGTCGCCGACTATCGTGAGGCCGCGCGGCGCAGGCTGCCGAAGATCCTGTTCGATTACGTCGACGGCGCCGCCTATGCCGAGCAGACGCTCGCCGCCAATACCGCTGATTTCCAGGCCTTGCGGCTGCGTCAGCGGGTCCTGAAGGATGTCTCGAAGATCTCGCTGAAGACCGAGCTGTTCGGCCAGCCGCTGAACATGCCGCTTTTGCTCGGACCGATCGGCATGGCCGGCATGTATGCCCGTCGCGGCGAGACCCAGGCGGCGAAGGCGGCCAAGGCGGCCGGCATCCCGTTCTGCCTCTCGTCCCTGACCATCTGCGACGTCGACGAGGTGGCCGAGGTCGCCCCGCCCTGGTTCCAGCTCTACATGCTGAAGGACCGCGGCTTCATGGTCGAGTACATCGCCAGGGCCACGGCCGCCCAGTGCCCGGTGCTGCTGTTCACCGTCGACCTGCCTGTCCCCGGCACCCGCTACCGCGACATGCGCAGCGGCCTTTCCGGACCGCCGCAGGCGTTCGCGGGGCTAAAGCGGGTCTGGGACGGGATCACCCATCCCGACTGGCTGTGGGACGTGCAGATAAATGGCGCGCCGCACGTCTTCGGCAACATCGCCGCGGCGGTGCCGGAGGCGAAGGGCCTCGGCGACTTCTGGGGCTGGATCGGGCGCAATTTCGACGCCACGATCACCTGGGACGACATCGCCTGGGTGCGCCAGCACTGGACGGGCCCGATCGTGATCAAGGGCATCCTCGATGCGGACGATGCGCGGGAGGCGGTGCGGGTCGGGGTCGACGGCATCGTCGTCTCCAACCACGGCGGCCGCCAGCTGGACGGCGCGCCATCGACGATCTCGATGATGCCAGCGATCAAGGACGCGGTCGGCGACGACATGACCCTCCTGCTCGACTGCGGCGTCCGCTCGGGCCTCGACGTGGTCAAGGCGCTGGCCTCGGGCGCCGACGCCTGCCTGATCGGCCGCGCCTGGGCCTGGGCGCTCGGCGCCCGCGGCGAGGCCGGCGTCGCCCAGGTGATTTCCGTCATCCGCGGCGAAATGCTCGTTGCGCTGGCGCTGACCGGCTGCACCGATGTGCACGCGGCCGGACCGGACCTTTTAGCCGATTGAACCAGAAAGGATTTTGAAGCCATGCAACAGGTTGCCATTCCGACCCCCGACGGCGACGCCCGCGCCTATAGCTTCCACCCCGACGGCAAGGGCCCCTGGCCGGCGGTGATCTTCTTCATGGACGCGCCGGCGATCCGCCCGGCCCTGTTCCAGATGTGCGAGCGCCTGGCCTCACACGGCTATTTCGTGCTGCTGCCCGACATGTTCTGGCGCGCCGGGCCCTACGAGCCGATCAACATGGCCGAGGCCTTCAAGGACGAGGAGGCGCGCCGCGCCATCTTCGGCAAGTTCATGGCCTCGACCGACCCGGTGCGCTCAACCCGCGACACCGGCGCCTTCCTGGACTGGCTGGCCAAGCAGCCCGAAGTGAAGGGCGATAAGGTCGGGGTCACCGGCTATTGCATGGGCGGCGGCCTCTCGTTGCGCGCCGCCGGCGAGTTCCCCGACCGGGTCGTCGCCTCCGCCGGCTTCCATGGCGGGCGCCTCGCCACCGACGCGCCGGACAGCCCGCACCTTTTGGCGCCGAAGATCAAGGCCAAGGTCTATGTCGGCGGCGCCGATGAGGACGCCGGCTTTCCGCCGGAACAGGCCGACCGCCTGCGCGAGGCGCTCACCGCCGCCGGGGTCGAGAACACCGTGGAAATCTATGCCGGCGCTCGCCACGGCTACGCTCCGCCCGACATGCCGGTCTACAACGAGGCGGCCTCCGAGCGTCACTGGCGCGAAATGCTGAAACTATTCGACGAAACGCTGAAGTAACCCAGATACCGCGCGTTCCCGCGAAGGTGGGAATCCAGGCGTTTTTGCTTTCAAGCTTGGCTGGTTCGCTGAGTTCGAAAGAATCGAACCACGAAAAACACGAACGTTCAGCGTCACCGCCCGGACCAATCTGGCCCGTTCGTGTTTTTCGTGGTTCAAAAAAACCTGGGTCGCCGCCTTCGCGGGGAAGAGCGGATTATCTCAGGCCGTCGCGGCGACGGCGAGCTTGGCCTTGACCTGGCGCTTGATCTTGCGGGCGCGGGCGGAGAGTTGGTCGTCGCGGGCCTTGACCAGATAGGCGTCGAGGCCGCCGCGGAAATCCAGGGTGCGCAGGGCCGCATTGGTGATGCGCAGGTTGAAGCCCTGGCCAAGCGACTCGGACTGCAGACGCGTGGTCTTCAGCGCCGGAAGAAAGCGGCGCTTGGACTTCATGTTCGAGTGACTCACATTATGTCCGACCATCGGTCCGACGCCCGTGAGTTCGCAACGCCGCGACATTTCAGGAAACCTTCTTGGGGCAAAGCGTTTTTGGCCGTGAGACTAGCCCAGGCCGAAGAACGGGCGGTATAGGCGAAGGCCGCTTGCCGCGTCAAGACCGAGAGCGTCGCCGTAAAATCGCCGCGCGGCATGGTCAGGACGTGCCGGCGCCTAGAGTCAACCTTGAGAGGAGCCTTCGAGAATGAAAGCTGGACTGGCTCTTTTCGCCGCCCTGGCCGCGGTCATCGCTGGCCCGGCGCCCGCCCAGCCGCCCGCGCCGCTGCAGATGAGCATGGACTATGACGGCACCCTTTATGCGCTGAACCTGCTGCCGGTGAAGGTGCTGGTGATCCACGCCGACGGTCGCGCGACGCCCGGAGGTTTCAAAACGGCCGTCTCGATGAAGAGCTATGGCATCCTGCGGGCGCTGAAACGGGTCGATATCGTTGCGGACTCGCAAGGCCGCACCGGCGCGGACGGTCAAGCCTATCCCAGCGCCTTCAGCTACATCCACCACGACGGCAAGCGGGTCCGCCACGTGCATGTTAGCTGGACCCCGGGCGACGTGCTGGCCACCTCCACCCCACCCTATTCCGACCTTGGCAAGCCGGCGGCGACCCTGGCGCAGAAGCTGGCCGCGGTCGATCCCCTGACCCAGTTCGTCCGCATCGCCGTCGCGCCGAGCGCCCAGGCGATCTGCAGCGGCCCCGATCGCTTCTTCGACGGCAAGCAGCTCTACGACCTGGAATTCGGCCGCGCCGAGCCTTCGCCGCTCACCGATGGCGACAAGGCCATGGGGCTGGTGAACGGCGCCCAGTGCACCGTCCGTTACATCGAGGTCGCCGGCTTCAGCAACAAGCCGACCGACAAGCAGAACCAGGGCCT
>DASQSO010000408.1:0-3808 GCA_035642335.1 Caulobacteraceae bacterium | reverse complement strand
ATGACCCGCCAGGACGGGCGCCGCAACGGCCCTTCCTACCCTTCAACGATCAGCTTGAATGCGTCTCCTCGATCGATACCTGTTCCGTCAACTGCTTGGACCGACTCTGCTGGCCACGCTGGCCCTCGGCACCGTCGGCGTGCTCAGCCAGAGCCTCGAGGCGCTCGACATCATCATCAAGGAGGGCCAGAGCGCCCTGGTCCTGGCCGAGGTCACGCTGCTGGCCATGCCGCAGCTCCTGGCCATGGTGCTGCCGGTGGCCATCTTCGTCGCCGGACTGGTGGCCCTGAACCGGCTTCACACCGAACAGGAGATCGTGGTCTGTTTCGCCAGTGGCATGAGCCGCTGGCGGGTGGTCGCCCCGGCCATGCGCCTGGCGATCTGGGCGGCGCTGATCACGCTGGTGGTCAATCTCTGGATCGCGCCGCTGTGCGAACGGGCCATGCGCGTCGAACTGTTCAAGATCAGGACCGACCTAGCCGCCAGCCTGGTCGAACCCGGCCAGTTCACCGAACCCTCGCCGGGCCTGACCGTCTACGCCCAGGACAGCGCTCAGGACGGCACGCTCAGGAACCTGTTCGTGCTGAAGCAAAAGGCCGGCGGCGGCGACACCACCTTCATCGCCGCCACCGGCAAGCTGGGCAAGCGCAACGGCGCGCCGGTCCTGACCATGAGCAATGGCTCCAGCCAGGAATTCTCCAAGACCGGGGTGCTGAATTATCTCAAGTTCGACGAATACACATTTGATCTTTCTGACTTTATGACCGCAAAGGACGCCGTTACCTACAAGATCCCCGACCGCTATCTGCACGAACTGCTGTACCCTGATCTGAGCCGGGTATGGGAGCGGCAGAACCGGGTGAAGATGCTGGCCGAGGCCAATGCGCGGCTGGCGACGCCGCTCTACACCATCGCCTTCATGGCCATGGCCTTGGCCGCCGTCCTCGGCGGATCGTTCAACCGCCTCGGCTATACGCGGCGCATCGTCGCCGTCGGCGCGGCGGCGGGCGTCGCGCGCATCCTCGGCGTCGGCGCCCAGGCGCTCTGCGACAGCGCCGTTTGGCTCAACGTACTGCAATACGCCATCCCGATCGTGGCCGGTTTCTGGGCTTGGCGGCAGATCTTCCGACAGCCGGTCAGCCGTTATGTGCCCATGGCCGCTCTCACCGGATCCAACCTGATCACGAGTCCGGCCGAATGAGACTGAGGTTCGGCCGCATCGAAACCTATGTGATGGGCTACACCCTGCTGGCGGTGCTGGCGGCGCTGGCGATCCTGACCACGGTGGTCGCGCTCGTCGACTTCGTCGAGCTGTCGCGCACCGTCGGCAACCGGGTCGACGTGAGCTACAATGAGGTTCTGCGGCTGACCGCGCTCAACCTGCCGTCGATCATCCTCGTCCTGCTGCCATTCGCCTTCCTGTTCGGCGTGCTGGGCGCCTTCGTCGACCTGAACCGCAAGAGCGAGCTGATCGCCATGCGCGCGGCCGGCGTCTCCGCCTGGCGCTTCATCCTGCCGGCGGCCGGCGCGGCCTTTGTGATCGGCATCGTGTCGGTGACCCTGTTCAATCCCCTGGCCTCGACCCTGAACGCCCAGTTCGAGCGCGAGCGGAACGCGCTCGTCGAGGGCGTGCAGTCGCAAGGACTGAAGGATATCTGGCTGCGCCAGGGCGACGCCAACACGCGGATCGTCATCCGCGCCCACGCCGGCGATGATGATCACGGCACGCTGCGGCTGCGCGGCGTTTCCCTCTTCATCTCTACCGTGAGCGGCGAGGGTTCGGCGCAGTTCTCCCGCCGCGTCGAGGCGGCCCAGGCCTGGCTGATGCCCGGTCACTGGCTGCTGACCGGCGCGCGCGAGGCCACGCCCGGGTCCGAGGCGCTGAACTACGACACCCTGTCCATCCCCTCGTCGCTGGACGGCCACAACGCGCTCGAACGCTACGCCTCGCCCAAGGCCGTGCCGTTCTGGTCGCTGTGGGGCGCCATCGCGCGCACCGAACAGGCGGGGTTCTCCGCCACCGGCTACCGGCTGCAGCTGCAGGAGCTGCTGGCGACGCCGCTGCTGTTCGCCGCGATGTCGATCCTGGCCGCGGCATTTTCACTCAGGCTGATTCGCCTTGGGGGCGTCGCCACCCTGGCCGGCGCTGGCGTTGCGCTGGGTTTTGGCCTGTTCTTCTTCAACCAGTTCTGCGGCGCGCTCGGCGAAGCCAACGCCATCCCGCCCTTCGCCGCCGCCTGGACTCCGCCGGTGATCGCGCTTTTGTCCGGGTTCACCTTGCTTTGCTATACCGAGGACGGCTAGGCGGGTAAGACAGTCGGCCGGGCTCAGGCGCCGAATCCAATGGGGGAAGTATCGTCTGATGGGCGGCGTTCGCCGGGCGCGAAACAGGACGATCAGGTCAAGCCTCGGCGGCGGCGTCGCCGTGGCTTTTCTTTTTGCATCCTCCGGGGCCTTGGCCCAAACGGTCACCGAACTTCCGGTGCGCGTACCCGGCTCGCCGACCCCGGGCCTGCCGCTGGATGTGCACAAGCGCCCGACGCCGCCGCCGACCCTCAGCCCCGACGACGGCCTTGGCGACGATGGCGTCTATCTCGAGGCCGACACCCTGATGCGGGACGACAAGGCCAAACAGACGACCGCGACCGGAAAAGTCGAGGCCCGCTATCAGGGCCGCACGCTGCGCGCGGATTCCTTGACCTATGACCAGGCCACGGGGGTCGTTACCGCCGACGGCAACGTCCAGATCATCGGCGAAGACGGCAGCGCCGAATTCGCCCAGCACGTAGTGCTCGACGACAAGCTACGGGCTGGATTCGCCAAGATGTTCTCGGCCCAGGCGCCGATCGACCTGACCCAGCCGACGGGTGTCCTGCACCTGACCGCCAAGTTCGCCGCCGACGTCGCCATCCGGCGTAGCGAGACGGTCGAGGAGCTCGACCGGGCGATTTTCACCCCCTGCCAGATCTGCGCCAGCAACGGCTCGTCAATCAAGCCGACCTGGTCGATCCAGGCCGACAGGATCATCGAGGATCATCAGCGCCACCGGGTCTACTACCGGAACGCCATTATCCGGGTGAAGGGCGTGCCCATCGCCTATACGCCGTTCTTGTCCCATCCCGATCCGGATTCGCCGCGAGCGTCCGGGCTGCTGTTCCCGCAGCTCTCCATCACCAACAGGCGCGGCCCGTCCTACCAGCAGCCGATCCTCTGGGTCATTTCGCCGTCGCAGGACCTGACCTTCGACCCTCAGTTCAATGCCAAGGTGAACCCGTTCCTTCAGCTCACCTGGCGCGACCGGTTCTATTCCGGTGAGCTCGAGGCGCGCGTCGGCTACACCTACGAGCAGGACTTCAACGGAAACGGGACCAAATTCGGCCCCCTCACCTCGCACTCCTTCATCCTGGCCAATGGCGATTTCAACCTGACGCCCAACTGGTCGTGGGGGTTTACCGCCGACCGCGCTTCCGACCCGCTGATCTTCGACAGGTACAATATCTCCGACGCCTTTGTTGAGCACGGCCTGTTCCTTTCGGACAGCCGGCGGCTGCTGTCGCAGGTCTACGTCACGCGCCAGGACGACAACTCCTACCTCTCTATCGCCGCTCTGGACTTCCAGGGTCTTAGAACCACCGACAACAACCGCACCTTCCCCACCGTCGCGCCGCTGGCCGAGTTTCGCTACGACGTGCCGTCCAATGTGCTCGGCGGACACCTGCGGCTGATCGGCGACGCGGTCCTGCTCAACTTCGACGAATCGCCGGTCAGCCCCACCGTCTCCGGCTATGACGACCGGGCGTCCGGCGAG
>DASQSO010000407.1:0-4373 GCA_035642335.1 Caulobacteraceae bacterium | reverse complement strand
GGCATTGCCAGGCCGGCGAAGGCCTCTCGCGGCCGGGCGTAGGCGGCGATGGCGGCGGACTGGGCGCGGACGCCGGCCATGGTGAATCGGTCGCTGGCCAGGATCCGCATGTCCTTGGCGACGGCGTAAGGGATGCCAGCTGCTCGACCGAGGCATAGAATGCGTCCAGGTCGGCATGGAGAATGGTGGCGTCCACGAGAACAATGTTCTCTGTCTGTTCAAGCGGCGTCAAGCCACGGGCGCGCGGCCGCCACCGGTGGTCCGGCTTGGCGGTGCGGCCTTGGCGATTGTCCAGGGGAAAGGATGGCTAGCGTAGGTTGTTGTTGTTGTTGTTGTTGTTGTTGTGGTCGCCGGCCATCCTTACCTCTGGACAATCGGTGCTGGCAGACTCCTCCGGAGTCACCAGATCAAGGGCGTCGAGCGCAATGAACGCTTTTTGCAGCATCCATCGCACGTCCAGCCAAACGCATTGAGCGAAGGGATGCTCGACCCCGTGGTCGACCCGTTCGGCGGTCATGACCGCGCCGCCCGACTTCAACCGCACGCGATCGCCAGCCCGGGCTTTCCACGCCTCGCCGCCCACGGCCATCAGAGCAACCCCGCCGTCATCGTCGAGCCGCGCGCTGCAGACGCGCTGTTCGAACGGATCGGTCGACCGGGGCTGTGATGGTTGAGCATGCGAAAGAGTTAAGCACGGGGCGGAGGGCGGTCAGGGATTTCCTGACCGGACGCGCGGCCCGGGCGGACGCGACTGCAAGATCGCCGATCACTCGCCCCGATCGCTGTTCAGCAGCCTCAGCAGCGCCGGATTGATGAACAGCCGTTCGCGGCCCGCCTTCATTTCCTCCAGGACGCCGATGCCGACCAGCGTCTTCAGGTAGACGGACGCCGACTGCCGTTGCGCGATCCCGGCGTCGACCAGATTGCCGATGCGGCAATAGGGCTGGACGAAGATGATCTCCGCCAGCTCGCGACTGTAGATGCGCGGGGCGCCCCGCCGGATGCGTTCCGCCGTCTCATCGAGCAGGTCGCGAACGGCGCGCACCTTGGCGGTGGTCCATTGCGCCGTTTCGCCCACCGCCTCGATCATGAACAGCAGCCAGGGCTCCCAGGCGCCGTCGGTCGTGACGCCAAGCAGCAGTCGGTAGTAGTCGCTCTTGGCCCGGATGATGGCGCGGCTCAGATAGAGCACCGGAAGATCCAGCAGTCCCTGTTCGACAAGGTACAGCAGGTTCAGCACCCGGCCAGTGCGGCCGTTGCCGTCGGCGAAGGGATGGATCGCCTCGAACTGATAGTGCTGGACGGCCAGGCGGATGAGCGGATCGGCATCCTGTTCGCCCGCGTGGAGATACCGCTCCCAGTTGGCGAGCAGATCGCGCAGACGTCCCGTCCCTTCCGGCGGCGTATAGATGACCTCGCCGGTCGCATCATTGATGAGCGCGGTTCCCGGCACCCGCCGCACGTCGAGGTCCACGCCCTTGATGGTGCGGCAGATTTCGACCGCGCTAACGGTCGTGAGCGGCCTCGCCGACAGGCGCTGGAATCCCTCCGCCAGCGCAGTCCGATAGCGCAGCGCCTCCTTGGTGGCCGGATCGGCGCCGGTTTCCTGACCCTGGCCGGCGAAGCGAAACAGCCGATCGCTGGTGGTGACGATGTTCTCGATCTCGGAACTGGCCTGCGCCTCCAAGAGGGGGATGCTGTTGATCAGCACCGCCTGGTCCGGGATCAGCGCCCCCACCGCCTTCAATTCCGCCAGCGCCGCCCGCGCCGCGATGCAAGCCCTCAGGACCGGGACGGTTTCCAGGTCGGCCGTCGGCGGAAGCGAGGGAAGGTCGTTGAAAGGGCGACGAGCATCGAAGGACATATGTCGATATAATCTGGATTCTTCGACACGTGGTAGCGATATGTCGATTCAAACGACACGTCGTCTGGGTCTGCCGGGTTAGCGCGGAACATCACTGGATGCGCCGTCGAAGCAGGCGCGCGCGGCGTGGATATCGGCATAGCGGCGGTCGGCCCATTCGATGAGGTTGGCCATCGGCTCCAGCAGGGATTGGCCTAGCGGGGCCAGGCGATATTCGACGCTCGGCGGCTTGGTTGGAAAGACATGGCGGGTGATCAGGCCGTCGCGCTCCAGATCGCGCAGGGTCTGGGTGAGCATGCGCTTGGAGATGTCGCGGATGGTGCGGTGAAGCTCGCTGAAGCGCTGAGGGCGCGTCGCCAGGGTCATGATCATCAGGATGCTCCACTTATCGCCGATGCGGTCGAGCACGTCGCGCACCGGGCAGTGCACGGGTTCCAATGACTGGGCGTCGTCCGACTGATATCGGCTGAATCGCTCGATCGCGCTCAATGCGGTGCTCATGGGCGGTTCTCCTGGCCTCTCCTGGTAACGAAAACCTGCCTCCTTGTGGGGCGGAAACGAGGTCTTTATATGAGACCTGCCCTCAAACATAGACCTCATCGGGCCAGGAGAACACAGATGTTTTTAGTCATGGGAATCACCGGAAAAGTTGGCGGCGCGACGGCAAGGCATCTGCTGGCGCAAGGCCAGACGGTGCGCGCGCTGGTCCGCGACCGCGCCAAGGCGGCAAGCTGGACGCACCAGGGCGTCGAGCTGGTCGACGGCGATTGGAACGATGCGGCCGCCATCGAGCGGACGCTTGAGGGCGTCGACGGCGCGTTCGTCATGTTGCCGGCCGTCTGGACCCCCTCGCCGGATTTCAAGGAAGCCAGGGGCGTCATCGCGGGCTATGTCGAGGCGCTCGCCAAGGCGCCGCCGCCGCGCCTCGTCGCGCTCTCGTCGCTAGGCGCGAACAGAACCAGCGGGCTGGGGATGATCACGGCCCTGTCGCTGCTGGAGCAAGGACTTCATGACCTGACATCGCCAATCGCCTTCGTGCGCGCCGGGGGATTTTTCGAGAACTTCCTTTACGGCCTGCACGTCGCCCAGGGCGGAACGCTGCCCGTCTATTACGACCCGACAAATCGCAAATCGACCATGGTCGCGACCGACGACATCGGCGCCGAGGTCGCGGCGTTGCTGAGCGGGCCGGCGTGGGCAGGGCGCCGGGTCATCGAACTCGGTTCGATGGTGAGCGCCGATGAAGTCGCCGCGCAACTGGGTGAAGTCATGCAGCGCGACGTCAAGGCCTTTGCCGTCCCGCGGGCGGAGTGGCCGGCGGCGTTCGAGCAGTTCGGCATTCCAAAGGGCCAGACCGGACCGGCCGAAGCGATGTACGAGGCCGTCAACGCCGGATGGATGGACCTCGGGGCCCGGGGCGCCGAGCACGTCGCGGGCGCGACGTCCGCGCGCGATGTTTTCTCGGCCCAAAGAGCCGCCGCGGCCTAGGTCCGCGCGGCCAAGATCGGCCGGCCGCCCGACCAGGGGCGCCGCGCCGATCCTCCGCGGGCGCCCCCGTCAGACAAGGTTGAACACAATGTCCAAGATTTCCTGGCGCCAGGCCTCGGCCCTTGCGCTTGCCGCCTTCTTCGTCGTGGGATCGCTCGGCAACATCTTCGCCCCGCCATCGATCACCCAGGACTATCTGCTGTGGGGATACCCGCGCTGGTTCCATTTCGTGACCGGATCGCTGGAACTCACGAGCGCCATTCTGCTGGCGCGGACACAGACGCGACCGTGGGGCGCGGCGCTCGGCGGCGCCGTGATGCTGGCGGCGCTCACGACCGTGACGCTCCACGGCGAATACCTGCACGGGGCGGCGCCGCTGGTGGCGGCGGCGTTATCGATGCTCGTCGGCTGGATCGCCTGGCGGAAGCGGGTTTCCAGCGCGGTATGACTTACCCGCGGTTCAACACCGCCTTAGGGCCGGGTTCGCAGCGAAATGGGGTCGACGCGGTTGGTCCCGGAGGTCGGCGGATCGAGGCCAAAGACGTGAACGAGGCGTTCGCCCGGGGGGCGGCCGGGGATCCGACCGTAGTCGAGGATGAGGTTCTGAGTCGCCGGTCGGCTCCGACAACCTGACGCCCGTCTCGTGCTGGACATTGCGTCGCCCCCCTTCACCCACGTATCAACAGGCGGAGTAACCGGGGAGCGTGCAAGTATGGCGGGTGGGCAATCCAACGGTGGGGGTGACGACGTCGCCGGCCGCATCTTGACCGCGGCCGAATATGACGCCGCCTACGCTGCCGACCGAACCCAGCGTGAACTACTGTCGGAGATCGTGGGGCCTCGTAGTCTGCTGTTCATCGGCTGCAGCCTCGTACAAGATCGCACGCTGGGCGCGCTTCGGGAACTGAAACAACGGCGTCAGATGCGATCTCCGCCTCACTATGCATTCCTACCTTTTCCGGAGGAGGATGCGCGGGCCGCTCGCCGCCAATTTCTGGCCGAAGCCGGTGTTCACCCAATC
>DASQSO010000406.1:0-6019 GCA_035642335.1 Caulobacteraceae bacterium | reverse complement strand
ACGGTGGGAACGCGCCGGTGAACTTCATCCAACCCAAGGAGACGGAACTGGCGGGCCTGCGAGCTGACCCGCTGATCTTCGAACAGGAGCTGGATGTGCGACCGGAACTGGCCGCCTCGCTCGAGCGCGTGGTGGGTTTTCGCGCCGGCCGGGCCTATTGGCGCGGCCAGGGCGGCCATCTCTACGCCCTTGACCTTGGCGACTTCGGTCGCGGCCGTCCGTCCATGGCCATCATCTATGGCTTCTGGCCCCGCTACGAACCCCGACCGCTCGACGACGCCGCCATCGACGAGGACCTCAAGACTTTCCTGCTCTGGATGGCGAAGACTTGCGACGGCCTTGATCCCGCCGACCTGGAATGGACCCTGGAGCGGTCGCCCCGATCGGGGCGCGACTAGCGGCCAGGCTCGGCCTGGGCACGTTGATACCCAGGTTTTTTATCCTGAAGATGACGCGGAGCGATCAGGCCGGAATATCGACCACAAAGGACACCAAGCACACCAAGAAGAAAGGACAAGGTCAGTGCTGAATCTTGGTGACCTTGGTGTTTCAAGGTTGGCGCAAAAATATCCGACACCCCCCCGCTCTAGCCGAAGGCGGAACGCGGGAGGCCCATAGACACTGATCCAAGACGGTGATCATGGATGGCCCGAACAAGAGCCATGACGGAAAGGGGGCGACTTGAAGGACTCTGCTCTATTCTTCGTCGCGGTCGATGTCGTCCCAGCCCTTGTTGGCGGAATAGAAGGCCAGCCACATCAGGCCGCCGCCGAGTAGCAGCGTCACGCCGCCCGCGAGACCGAGGGCGACATAGCCGTGAATGCTCATTTTTACCGGGCCGCTCAACTTCCAGGCGGCGAAAAAGCCCCAGACCACAAAGCCCAGCATGGCGACCAGCACGACGGTGAGCGTGATGGTTCCTGCCTTCATCGGCGCTCCGATTCCAGGTTCGCGGTCGCGGGCGAAGGCGCGCCATGTGGCCGCCTTTCGCGTGAAGTTTGCCGATGTTAGACCTGAATCCATATTGGGGGAGGAATTTCATGGCCGAGATCGCTGTAGACGTAGCACCGAGCGGGGTCGCGCCCGTCACCGCCATGCGCACGGTGGTTGCGGCCTCATGCGCCAGCACGGCGTTCGAGTGGTACGACTTCTTCGTCTTCGGCACCCTGGTCCAGGTCATCTCGAAGAACTTCTTCGCCGAGCTGGGCGCCACCGCCGGCCTGATCGCGGCCCTGACGCTGTTCGGCGTCGGCCTGGCGTTCCGGCCCGTCGGGGCGCTGATCTTCGGCCGCGTCGGCGACCTGCTCGGCCGCAAGGCCGCCTTCCTGATCACCGTCACCATGATGGGCGGAGGCACCTTCGCCATCGGCCTTTTGCCGACCTACGCCCAAGCTGGCATCCTCGCGCCCATCCTGCTGATCAGCCTGCGCATCGTCCAGGGCATCGCGCTCGGCGGCCAGTATGGCGCCGCGGCCATCTACGTCGCCGAACACGCCCCCGCCGATCGCCGCGGTTTCATGACCGGCTGGGTGCAGACCTCCGCCTCCCTCGGGTTGATCGTGGCGCTAACGGTGATCTACACGACCCGCTCCTCGACGGGCGAGGCGGCGTTCGGCGACTGGGGCTGGCGCATCCCCTTCTTCGCGTCGGCGGGCCTGCTGGCCATATCCATCTGGATGCGCGTGCGGCTGTCGGAAAGCCCAGCCTTCCAGAAGCTCAAGGACGAGGGCAGCCAGACCAAGGCGCCTTATCGCGAAGCCTTCGGCAGTTGGCCGAGCCTCAAGCTGGTGCTGATCGCCTTCTTCTGCCTGATGAGCGCCCAGGGCGCCTACTGGTACACGGTCTTCTTCTATTCCCAGGTGTTCATGGAGAAGTTCACCAAGCTGGATGGCGCCACCGCCCAGCTGCTGATCATGGCCGCCGCCGCGGCCAGCGCGCCATTCTACGTCTTCTTCGGCTGGCTGTCGGACAAGGTCGGCCGCAAGTGGGTGATGTGGTTCGGCATGACGCTCGGCCTCGTCACCCTCTATCCCGGCTTCATGCTGCTCAGCCAGGCGGCCAATCCGGCCCTGGTCGCGGCCACCCACCGCACGCCGGTGGTGGTGGTCGCCGACCCAGCCGACTGCAGCTCGCAGTTCGATCCCACCGGCAAGCTCAAGTTCGTCTCCAGCTGCGACATCGCCAAGAGCGCCCTGGCCAATAGCGGCATCGCCTATTCCAACCGGACCGCACCGGCCGGCAACGTGGCCCAGGTGCGGGTGGGCCAGGCGGTTGTCGCCTCGATCGCCGGCCATGGCCTGGCCGCGCCGGCGTTGAAGGCGGCCACCGCCAAGGTCGGCGGCGACATCGCCGCGGCCCTGACCAAGGCCGGCTACCCGTCCAAGTCAGACCCGGCCAAGCGCAACGTCCCGCTGCTGCTGGCCGTGCTGATGGTCTTCGTGATATCGGCCACCGCTCTCTACGGTCCCATGGCCGCGGCCCTGGTCGAGCTCTTCCCGACCCGGGTGCGCTACACTGCGCTGTCCTTCCCCTACCATCTGGGCACGGGCTGGATCGGCGGATTCCAGCCGGTGGCGTCCTTCTCCATCGTGGTAGCCACCGGCAACATCTATGCCGGCCTCTGGTACCCCATCGTCTTCACCGCCATCAGCGTGGTGTGTGCGGTGTTCTTCCTGCCCGAGACGCGGGGACGGCCGTTGGCGGACTAGCCTCGAGCCAACTCCAGGATCGCCACGATGTCGTCCGCTCCAGCGATCGGGCGGGGGTTCGAGCGGACGCCGCGGTCGTGCAGGGTGTGTTCGGCGATGGCGCGGAACTGGTCGGGGCGGATGCCAACGGCGGCCAGGTCGGTGGGCAGGCCGAGCCCGTGGGCCAGGGCCTTGACTGCCGACGACGCCGAAAGCTCGGGCCGGCCCATCAGCGCGGCGACCAGCGCCTGCCGCCCGGGCGCCGCCGCCTCATTCCAGGCCAGCACCGCCGGCAGGGCGACCGCCGATGTCAGGCCGTGCGGCACGCCATAGGTCCCGCCCAATGTATGGCCGATGGCGTGGCTGGCGCCCAGGCCGCGCCCGGAGCTGGCGCCGGCCATGGCCAGCCACATGCCGATCTGGCAATCCAGCCGTGCATCCAGATCGCCGGGCGCGTCCCTCGTCGCCGGCAGGCCCCGCGCCAGGCCCTTCAGGCCCGCCTCGGCCAGGGCATCGGCGTAAGGCGAGCGCAGCGGATTGCACAGCTGCTCCACCGCATGGTCCACCGCCTTCATGCCGGTGGAGAACCATAAGGACGGTGGCGTCGTGAGCGTCGCGGCCGGGTCCAGCACCACGGCTCGGGGCGCGAGCAGGGTGTGGGCGTATCCTTCCTTGCTTTGATGGACGACATCGGTGATGCCGGCGAAGGCGGTGAACTCGGCGGCCGACAGGGTGGTCGGCACGGCGACCATGCGCACGCCGACGGTCAGTTTGGCGAGATCGGCGCCGGCGCGCAGGCCGTCCAGCTGCTCAGCCCGATCCAGCCCCGCCCACAGCACAAGCTGCATGACCTTGGTTGCGTCGATCACCGAACCGCCGCCGACCGCGACCAACAGGTCGGCGTCCAGTCGCCGCGCCGCATGCGCCCCCGCAATCACCGCTTCGCGCGGGGAATGGGCCGAGATCTCCGAAAACACCCCGACGCACGGTGGCCCAAGCTCGGCCGCCAGCCGCCGCGCCAACCCGTCCGACCCGGCCAGCGAGGCGGTGGAGGTGATCATCAGCCGCTGGGCGCCGAAGCTACTGGCCAGTTCTCGCAACGCGCCCAGCGCCGGCCGGCCATAGAACACCTGCTCCTGCAGGCTATTGCGATGGGTCCCACTGAGCATGTCGCCGTCTCCCTGTGTCGATCGTTCGCGGCGCAACCCTACCCCATTTTGATCCGCGCCTTGGCGTTCGCTCTACCCTTAGGGCGGGGTCAATCACAGGATAACGCGTCTTATCCGAGCCCCAGGAACGCGCGGGCGTTCGCCGCATCCTCGGTGATCTGCGCGATGAGGGCCGCGAGGTTGTCGAAATTCAGTTCTGGCCTCAGGAAAGCGAGCAGCTCGGTTTCGATGGTCTGGCCGTAGATGTCCTCGTCGAAATCGAACAGGTTCACCTCAAGCCTGGCCTCGACCCGGCCGGTGGCGGGATTCTCGCCGAAATTGGCCACGCCCGGAACCCGTCGGCCGTCCGGAAGTCGGGTGCGGGTTGCGTAGGAGCCAAGCTTCGGGCGCACATAGTCGCCGGCCGGGACATTGGCGGTCGGGAACCCAAGGGTGCGGCCGAGGTGCTGGCCCTCGACAACCATGCCCTCGATGGCGAACGGGCGGCCGAGAATCTCCGCGGCGCGTTCGGGCCGGCCGGCTTTCAGCGCCTGGCGAATGGCGGTGGAGGAATATTTCGCCGCGTCGGCGTCGCCCACGCGGGGCGCAATGGAGACGGAAAAGCCGAAGGCCTCGCCATAGCGGCGCAAGGCGTCCGGATCGCCGGTGCGGTCCTTGCCAAAGGTGACATCGAAGCCCGCCGCCACATGGCGCACGCCAAGGCCCTCCGCCAGCACCGCGCGCGCGAAGGCCTCGTCGCTCATGACGGCCAGATCGGCGTCGAAGGCGATCACATAGAGGAAGTCGGCGCCGAGAGCCTCGAGCGCCCGCGCCTGCTGGCCGCGGGTGGTGAGCTCGAACGGTTCGGCGTTCGGCCGGAAAAAGCGCTGCGGATGGGGCGCGAAGCTGATGACGCCGAGCGGCGCGTCCAGCGCGCGCGCGGCCTTGGCCGCCAGGGCGATCACCGCCTGGTGCCCCAGATGCACGCCGTCGAACTCGCCATACGCCAGCGCCGCCCCGCGCACATCGTCGCCCTGGCCTTCCCACCCCTCGATGATCTGCAAAGCCAAGGACCTATGCGCTCCGCCGTGCGACCATCACCACCGCCTCGCCCTCGATCGCGGCCTTGCCTTCGACAAGGCAGGCGGTTTCCAGGATCACCCGCGCCTTATCCACGTCGATCTCGACGATCCGCGCCCGCGCGGTGACGACGTCGCCAATGCGGATCGGTCGGCGAAAGCGCAGGCTCTGGCTCAGATAGACCGCGCCGGGGCCCGGCAGGTCCGTGCCGAGGACGGCGGAAAGATAGCTCGCGCCCAGCATCCCATGAGCGATGCGACCCTTGAATGACGTGGTCTGGGCGTAGGCCTCGTCCATGTGCAGGGGATTGGCGTCGCCGGAGACCGCCGCGAAGGCCGTGATGTCGCCCTCGGTCACGGCATGCACGCGCTCGGCGCTCTGGCCGACGCTCAGATCTTCCAGACAAAGTCCGCCCACAATGGCCCTCCCGACACTGGTCATGCTTTTAGCGAAGCCTGTGGCCCTGTCGATCACCAGACGAGGCCGCGCATGGCGAAGCGGGCGTGGCCGCCCTCGCGCGCCAGCAGGGCCGCCAAGCGGGCGGGCTCCAGATCTCCGGCGGCGCCGAGCGCCTCGTCGGCATGAATGCCATGGGCGACGAACAGCGCGTCCAGCCCCTGGTCGGCGGCGCCGCCGAGGTCCGTAGCTATGCCGTCGCCGATGCAGAGCGCGCGCCTCAGCTCCAGCGGTCGGCCCAGATGGGCGGCGGCCTCGGTCAGCGACATTTCATAGATCGGCGCGTGCGGTTTGCCGGCCATCATCACCGGCCCGTCCAGCTCGGCATAGAGGTCGGCCAGGGCGCCGCCGCAATAGACCAGCTGGTCGCCGCGCTGCACCACCCGGTCGGGATTGGCGCAGATCATGGTCAGGCCGCGCCGGGCGCAGAGGGTCAGGCGCTCGCGGTAGTCCTCGGGCGTCTCCACGGTGTCGTCCACCGGCCCGGTGCAGGAGATGAAGACGGCGTCTTCCGGCCCAGCAAACTCGAGGCCGAGGCCCTCGTAGAGCGGCGCGTCCCGCTCCGGCCCGATCGCCCAGGCAGGTCCCGGCGCGCGCTCGGCCAGCAGCGCGCGGGTGGCGTCGCCCGAGGTGACCATGGTGGTCCAG
>DASQSO010000405.1:0-8885 GCA_035642335.1 Caulobacteraceae bacterium | reverse complement strand
TGGAAGGCGATCTCGGTGAAGAGGGCCGAAAAGCAGACGACCGCGCCGACGATCAGCACGATGAACACCGCCGGCCCGTCGCCCGAATCGGCCGCGGCCAAGTCGAGGCCGCAGCCTTCGCAAGCCTGGCTGACGCGCAGGTATCCGTCGAACAGGGCGCCTTCGCCGCAGGCCGGGCAGCGACAGGCAAGCCCCGCGAGAACGGGGTTCACCGGCCGCCGCGCCGGCGTCAATGCAGGCTCGGCAGGATGACGTAGACGAAGGCGAACAGGAACAGCCAGACCACGTCGACGAAGTGCCAGTACCAGGCCGCCGCCTCGAAGCCGAAATGCTGTTTCGGCGTGAAGCCGCCGCCGAACAACCGCCCCAGGCATACCGCCAGGAAGATGGTGCCGACGATGACGTGGAAGCCGTGGAATCCGGTGGCCATGAAGAAGGCCGAGCCATAGAGGCCCGAATTGACCGACTGCGGGTTGAAGAACAGCCCTTCCATCAGGATGTGCCGGTACTCGTAGGCCTGGATGGAGGTGAACAGCAGGCCGAGCGCGATGGTCAGGGCCAGGCCGATCTTGGCGCTGCGGCGGTCGCCGACCTGCAGCGCGTGGTGCGCCCAGGTCACCGTCGTGCCCGACAACAGCAGAGTGAGCGTGTTGACCAGCGGCAAGTGCCAGGGCGAGACGGTCTCGACCCCCTTGGGCGGCCAGGTCTGCCAGGCGGCCCGCACCTCGTCGATCGGCGAGTTGGTCCGCACGCCATGGAACAGGGCCATCTCGAAGAAGATCCAGAACCAGGCGACGAAGAACATCACCTCCGAGGCGATGAACAGGATCATGCCGTAGCGCAGGCCGATGGAGACCACCGCGGTGTGGTCGCCCTCGTTGGCCTCCTTCACCACGTCGCTCCACCAGCCGACCATGGTGTAGAGCACCCCGGCCAGGCCAAGGGCGAACACCCACCAGGTGTGTTTCTCGATGCCGAACAGGCCCTTCATCCAGATGACCAGGCCGGTGGCCATGACCGCCGCGGCGATGGAGCCGATCAGCGGCCAGGGGCTCGGTTTGACCAGGTGGTAGTCGTGCTTGACGGCGGCGTCGGCCATGTCGGTTCTTCAGTCCTCGAACGTGGTTTTCAAGCGTGTCGCGGAGGCATCGTCCATTCCCAGGCTATAGCCTCGCCCGCCCCGATCCGCCAAGGGCTTGCGTCGGTTTGGGGGCCGGGAAGAAGGTGTAGGACAGCACAATGTTGCTGAAGCCCTTTGTGTCAGGGTCCGAGGCGAAGCCCGGATCGATGAAATAGACCACCGGGAACTTCACCGTCGTGCGAGCCGGGATGGTCTGATCGTTGAAGCAGAAGCATTGCAGCTTGCGCATGTAGGCCCCCACCCCTTCGGGGGTGACGTTGTAGGAGGCCCGCCCGGTCAGTGGCGTGTCCGAATTGTTGGTGACGGTGAAGAAGGCCAGGCCAGTCTCGCCGACATGCAGGGTCTGGCTTGGCTGCACTGCCCGGAACTCCCACGGCAGACCGCGGACATTGGTATCGAAACCGATGGTGACCTTCTGGTTCAGGATGGTGGTCGGCGCGACCTTGGCGCGCGGGATGGCGCCGGCAAAGCCGGTGGCCTGGCAGAAGGCGCGGTACAGCGGCACGGCGGCGAAGGCGGCGCCGGTCATGACCGCGAAGACCGCGACGCAGGCGATGACGATGCGCGCGTTGCGGCGCGGACGCGGATTAGAACCCGATGTCGGCGACATGGCCCTTCATTCGAACAATGGTCACCACGAAGACCAGGATGACAAAGAGGCCGAGCGCCACGGCGATGGCGATGCTGCGCCGACGCCGCGCCTTGGCCGCCGCCGGGCTGTCGCCTGGGACGCGATCTGGAGGAACCAGTTCGCTCATCGCGCCAGCGGGGCGAGGCCCGCGAACCGCTCGGCCAGCAGGGCGGCGAACAGGCAGAAGAGATAGAGGATGGAGAAGGCGAACAGGTTGCGGGCGTCCTTGGCGTTGGCCTTGACGTCGTAGAGGCCGCCGGCGGCGGCCGGAACGTCGCCGGCCCGGCTGGCCGCCAGCCTGAACGCCAGGGCGATGAACACCGCCCCGCCGACGCCTGCCAGGATCAAGTAGAGCGGGCCGCCAAGTCCGGTCACGGCCGGGACCAGGGCCAGGACCGCGACCAGGATGCTGTAGGCCAGTATGGCCCGCCGGGTCGCCGCCGCGCCCTTGACCACCGGCAGCATGGGCACGCCGGCCTTGGCGTAGTCCTCCTGGGTGTAGAGCGAAAGGGCCCAGAAGTGCGGCGGGGTCCAGAAGAAGATGATGGCGCAGAGCAGCCAGGCGTTCAGCGGCGTGGTCCCGGAGGCCGCCGCCCAGCCGATCACCGGCGGCAACGCCCCGGCCAGGCCCCCGATGACGATGTTCTGCGGCGTCGAGCGCTTCAGCCACAAGGTGTAGACCACCGCATAGAAGACGATGGTGAAGGCCAGCAGGCCCGCGGCGACCAGGTTGGTCACCAGAGCCATCAGCCCGACCGAGAACAGGCTAAGGATGACGCCAAGGGCAAGGGCGTCGGATTTCTGCACCCGCCCCGACGGCACCGGCCGATGCCGCGTGCGCCGCATCAACCCGTCGATGTCGGAGTCGAAACCCATGTTCAGCGCGCCCGACGCTCCGGCGCCGACGGCGATGCAGAAGACCGCGACGCCGGCCAGGAAGGGGTTCATCGGCGTGCGCGCGCAGACCAGGCCAGTCAGCGCCGTGAACACCACCAGCGACATCACCCGGGGCTTCAAAAGCTGGACATAGTCCTGCCAGCGCGCGGGCGCGGCGACAGCGGTGTGGGCGGCGTCAGTCATTCAAACGTTCGGCTCACAGGCTCGGGGACGGGCGAAAAACGCCTGGCCCTCGGCCTCTTCATATACCCAAAACGCCGGCTAATGGACGTCGGCGTGGATGTGCGGCAGCTCGGAGAACTGGTGGAAGGGCGGCGGCGACGACAGGGTCCATTCCAGCGTGGTCGCGCCTTCGCCCCAGGGATTGGCCTCGGCCTTGCGGTGACGCACCGCCGCCTCGATCAGCAGCGTGAACCACACCACCATGCCGACCAGGGTGATGGCGAAGCCGATCGAGGAAATGTGGTTCCAGTAGGCGAAGGCCAGGGGATAGTCGATCGTGCGCCGCGGCATGCCTTGCAGGCCAAGGAAGTGCTGCGGGAAGAAGATGGTGTTGACGCCGATGAACATCAGCCAGAAGTGCAGCGTGCCGAGGAATTCGTTGTACTTCACGCCCCACATCTTCTCGAACCAGTAGTAGAAGCCGGCGAAGATCGAGAACACCGCGCCCATGCTCAGCACGTAGTGGAAGTGGGCGATAACGTAGTAGGTGTCGTGCAGGCTGTAGTCGATGCCGGCATTGGCCAGGACGACGCCGGTCAGGCCGCCGATGGTGAACAGGAAGATGAAGCCGACCGCGAACAGCATCGGCGTCTTGAAGTCGATGGACCCACCCCACATGGTGGCGATCCACGAGAAGACCTTGATGCCCGTCGGCACGGCGATGATCATGGTCGCGGCGACGAAATAGGCCTGCAGGTTCACGTTCATGCCCACGGCGTACATGTGGTGGGCCCAGACGATGAAGCCGAGGAAGCCGATGGCCACCATGGCGTAGGCCATGGCCAGATAGCCGAACACCGGCTTCTTGGAGAAGGTCGAGACCACCTGGCTGATGATGCCGAAGCCCGACAGGATCAGGATGTAGACCTCGGGGTGGCCGAAGAACCAGAACAGGTGCTGGAACATCAGCGGGTCGCCGCCGTTCGACGGGTCGAAGAAGTGGGTGCCGAAGTTGCGGTCGGTGAGCAGCATGGTGATGCCGCCGGCCAGCACCGGCAGCGACAGCAGCAAGAGGAACACGGTCACCAGGATCGACCATACGAACAGCGGCATCCGGTGCAGGGTCATGCCCGGCGCGCGCATGTTGAAGATGGTGGTGATGAAGTTGATCGCGCCCAGGATCGACGAGGCCCCGGCCAGGTGGATGGACAGGATGGTGAAGTCCATCGCCGGCCCGGTGTGGCCGGTGGTCGAGAGCGGCGGATAGAGGGTCCAGCCGCCGCCGAAGCCCGGCCCTGGGCCGCCGTCGACGAACATCGAGGTGCAGAGCAGCGCGAACGAGGCGACCAGCAGCCAGAACGAGATGTTGTTCATGCGCGGGAAGGCCATGTCCGGCGCGCCGATCATCAGCGGCACGAACCAGTTGCCGAACCCGCCGATCATCGCCGGCATGACCATGAAGAAGATCATGATCAGCCCGTGGGCCGTCGCCGCGACATTATAGCCTTGGTGGCCGGCCAGGATCGGAATGGTCCCCAACAGGCCGTTGTCCTTGAACACCTGGATGCCCGGCTCGGCCAGCTCCCAGCGCATCAGGCCGGACAGCGCGCCGCCGATGATGCCCGCGAAGATCGCGAACAGGATGTAGAGCGTGCCGATGTCCTTGTGGTTGGTCGAGAACAGCCAGCGCACCCAGAACGGCGGGGTATGGGCGTAGCCGTGGCCATCGTCGTGGTCGTCGTGGCTATGGTCGATATCGGAAGCGGCGGTCGCCATGATCTTCAATACTCTCTTCGTGCGGTCTTAGCGCAAGGCCGCCGTCGCGGCCTGCGCAACCTTTTGCGGCTGGGCTGGCGCGGAAGACGCGGCGGGGGCGGAGGATGCGGCGGGCGCGGACGAAGCCGCGGGCGCCGATGAAGCGGCCGGGGCGGGCGGCGGGGCCTTGGTCGCGACCCAGGCGGCGAAGTCGGGCTGGCTCACCACCTTGATCATGATCGGCATGAAGGCGTGGTTGACCCCGCAGAGCTGGTCGCACTGGCCGTAATAGGTGCCGATCTTCTCGGCCTTGAACCAGGTTTCGTTGACCCGGCCGGGCACGGCGTCGATCTTCAGCCCGAAGGCCGGCACGCCGAAGTCGTGGATCACGTCGGCGCCGGTCACCAGCACGCGAACGGTCTTGTTCACCGGCACCACCAGGGCCTTGTCGGCGGCCAGCAGATAGGGCTCGCCGGCGGCCTTGGCGGCGTCCTCGGTCAGGACGTTGGAGTCGAACTCGGGGATCTTCTGGTCGGGGTACTCATAGCCCCAGTACCACTGGTAGCCGGTCGCCTTCACGGTCAGGTCGGGCGGCGGCATGTCGTGGTAGGCGAACAGCAGCTTGAACGAGAAGATGGCGATGAAGGTCAGGATCAGGACCGGCAGGGCGGTCCAGAGGATCTCGACATAGGTGTTGTGGCTCCAGCGCGCCGGGACCGGATTGGCCCTCTTGTTGAAGCGCACGATGCAGATGAGCAGCAGCGCCAGCACGAAGATGGCGATCGCCGTAATGATCGGCATCAGGATCCAGTTGTGGAAGAAGATGGCCTGGTGCTTGAGGATCGAGGCGCCCGGCTGAAGGTCGATGGCGCCGGGAGTCGGCTGGCCGAGCAGATCGTCGGCGCGCGCCGAACCCGCCGCGCCCAGGAAAAGCGCGATCAGCCCAAACGCGACACTCTCCAGTCTTCGCATCAACACCCTCCGCAACCCACCCAACCTCTGGCTTGACCTTTGGCGGCTCAAGCCAGCCAGTCGGCAACGCGGGGCCAGCCGCTTGCGGGCGTGCATACGCGGTCCCGCCCGCATTGCCAAGACGGATGCCGATTGGTTTGCGGCCGCGGTTTCGCAAGGGGCCGATGACGCCTATGTTGTATGCGTCCCACCCCTTCTGATGAGCCCTTCATGACCGCTCACGTCTCCGCCCCCTCGATCCTTGAAGCCGCCGGCGTCGATGCGCGCCGCGCCCACGACATCCTGGGCGACGCGCTGGCCGGCGCCGACGACGGCGAACTGTTCGTCGAGCGCTCGGAAAGCGAATCCTTCGTCTGGGACGACGGGCGGCTGAAATCGGCCAACTACGACGCCGCCGAGGGCTTCGGCCTGCGCGTGGTGGCCGGCGAGACCGCTGGCTACGCCCATGCCGCGGAGATTTCCGAGGCCGCGATTCGCCGCGCCGCCGAGGCGGCCGCCCTGGCCAAGCGCGGCCATGCGGGCGTCGCCGCCGAGGGGCCGAGGGCCACCAACACCAGGCTCTATGGCGAGGACGATCCCCTCGCCTCCCCGGCCTTTTCGGACAAGGTCGCGCTCCTGGCCGAGATCGACGCCTTCACCCGCGACCGCGACCCGCGCGTGAAGCAGGTCAACGTCACCCTCGCCGGCGAGCGGCGGGTGATCGAGATCCTGCGCGCCGATGGCAAGCTGGTGCGCGACATCCGCCCCCTGGCGCGGATCAACGTCAGCGTCACCCTGGAGAAGGACGGCCGCCGCGAGGGCGGCTATTCCGGCGCCGGCGGCCGCGCCGGCTTCGAGACCTGGATTTCGCCCGACCGCTGGCGGGAACAGGTGGACGAGGCGATTCGCCAGGCCTCGGTCAATCTCGACGCCATCGCCTGCCCCGCCGGCGAGATGGACGTGGTGTTGGGCCCGGGCTGGAACGGCGTCTTGCTGCATGAGGCGGTCGGGCACGGGCTGGAGGGCGACTTCAACCGCAAGGGCATCAGCGCCTTTTCCGGCCGCATCGGCGAGCGGGTGGCCTCACCCGGCGTCACCGTCTTCGACGACGGAACGCTCTATGGCCGCCGCGGCTCGCTCAGCGTCGACGACGAGGGCACGCCCACCGATCGCACCATCCTGATCGAGGACGGCATCCTGGTCGGCTACATGCACGACCGCATGAGCGCGCGGCTCATGGGGCTGAAGGCCACGGGCAACGGCCGGCGGCAATCCTTCGCCCACATGCCCATGGTGCGGATGACCAACACCGGAATGATGGCCGGCGACACCCCGCGCGAGGAGATGATCGCCTCGATGAAGCGCGGCCTCTACTGCGCCAATTTCGGCGGCGGCCAGGTGGACATCACCAACGGCAAGTTCGTCTTCCAGTGCACCGAGGCCTATCTGGTCGAAGACGGGAAGATCACCACCCCGGTCAAGGGCGCGACCCTGATCGGCGACGGCCCGTCGGCCTTGACGCGCGTGAGCATGACCGGCGATGACTTCTGCTTCGACAATGGCGTCGGCGTCTGCGGCAAGAACGGCCAGAGCGTCCCGGTGGGCGTCGGCCAGCCGAGCTTGAAGATCACCGGCCTGACCGTCGGCGGCACGAGCGTGTAGGGCAGAGTCCGGTTGGCCCAATAAACCCCGTCATCCCCCGCTGGAGCCGCGAAGCGGCGGAATGCGGGGGACCCATAGACACTGACCCTAGACGGTGATCATGGGTGGCCCGAACAAGTCGGGCCATGACGAAACAATATACGCTAACCGGAGACGCGGGCGCGGCTCCTCAATAGCCTAATGTGCGTCGGCGGGGGTTTTCTGGCTGGCCGCGACGGCGTCGCAGGCCGCGATAAAGGCGACCAGGCCATCCTTGAGTTCGGACAGCTCCATGAGCTTGGCCCGCACCGATTTCAGCCGCCAGCGCCCCAGCTCGCGAAGCTGTTTGACCGGCAGGTCCCCGTCCTGCGGCGGCGTCGTCAGCCGGCGCACCTCTTCGAGCGAAATGCCGAAGTCGCGGCACTTGCGGACGAAGCTCAAGCGGGCGACATCGTCCTCGCTGTAGATGCGCTGGCCGCCGCCGCCACGGTTGGCCGGCGGCAGGAGCCCGGCCCGCTCGTAGTAGCGGATCATGTGAGGGTTGGTCCCCGTGCGCGCCGCCAGGGCGCCCGTCTTTAGACCCATAGCCGCGCTCCTCCCCAGTGAGCTCACCAGCCTGATAAGTTCGGAAACAATTGGCTTCGGTTTTTAGTTCCGGTTTCAAAGTTTCACAGTAAACCGCCGCGCCGATAGGGCCGGGCGATCCTGGCGTCCGCCAGCGTGGCGGGGCGCGCCGGTCGGACGCGCCCCTGGAGACCCGCGGCTAGAAGAACTTGTAACGCGCTTCCACGCCGAAGGTGCGCGGCGGATCGAGCTCGAAGGTGGTGTTGTAGATGAGTGCCGCCCCCGGGGCGGTCCCCCTCGTCGCGTTGCCGTTCAAGCCCTCGGCGGTGGCGCCCGTCGGATACTGCAGGGAGTTGAACAGGTTCTTCGCGAACGCGATGAGTTCGTAGCGATCGTGGTCGCCCGACCAGGTGAAGCGCAGATCGACGTCGTCCCACGACGGCGCGGTGTTGTACGACGTATTGAAAAGCACGTTGCCGATCTGGCTGCTACGATAGACGTAGGTGACCGCGAGCAGCAGGTTGCCCGGATCGAAGTGGAACGTATAGGAGCCGGTCACGGCGAGCTTGTTTTGCGGCGAGTTCGGCAACGGCGAGCCCTTGACGCTCTGGAAGAGGCCGGGGTTTGTGGCGCTGAAAATTTGACCGCCAGGGCCAGTGCCGCCGACCACCCTGGCTCCGGGGCCGTTGCCCGCCGGATCCTCGGTATTGATTATGCAGGTGGAATTATTCGAGACGTTGGGCGTCAAGACCCCGCCGCTGATCTTGCCGGAGCAACCGGTGAGCAGCGCGGTGTAGTCGTAGGAGTAGGAGAGGGTGAAGAGCAGGTCTCGGGTCGGGTTCCAAACGCCCTCAAGCTCGACGCCGGTCGATTCGGCCTTCGGATAGTTGATGAACTGGGTTTGCAGGAGGCCGTTGACGCTGACCGTGATCGGCAGCTGGATCGCGTCGTAATCGTAATAGAAGGCGGCGACATCGATCGAGAACGTGTGGCCGAAGTTCTGCTTGTAGCCGACTTCATAGGCGTTGATGAACTCGGGGGCCACCTCCGGGCTGGCGCTGACGACCCCGGCGGTGAACGACAACGGCGCATAGCCGCGGTTATAGCGCGCATAGGCGAAGATGTCGGGCCTCGGCGTCCATT
>DASQSO010000404.1:0-6283 GCA_035642335.1 Caulobacteraceae bacterium | reverse complement strand
ATGGCGGCGGGCGCCAGCAGGCTCTCGGCCAGGGCCCGGGCGCGCCTGGTCTCGGCGGCCAGGGCGCGGCCCTGCTGGGCCAGCCAGGCGGCGATCCAGATCAGCGCGACCGGCCCCAGAACCAGCAGGGCGCCGGCGGCGATGGCGTAGCCGTTGGTCTGCAAGGGCGCGATCGAGCGGGGATAGGCGGCGGCATAGAGAATGGGGATCGCCGCCCAGAGCCCCGAGACGGCGGCCGCGGTCAGATAGACCGGCCACGCCCGCGGCGGCGGCGCGGCCTGTTCGGCGGCCTTGAAGTGCCGGTCGAGGGGCGCGAGTTCGGCCGTGGCCTGGCCATCCACGGGCCGGCCGTTGCTGTTCACGGCCAGGCTGTTCGGGGCCGGCTCGAGTTCGAAGTCCTCGCGCGCCCCGTCCCGCCGCGCTTCAGCGAGCAGCACTGGCGGCGGCGGGGTTCTGGAAAGATCGAACGGTTGCGCCCGGTTGCCCTTCATCGGCGACGGCGATCCTTAAAAAGACTCGGCGCGGGAAAAATCCGGACGATGGCGCGCCCCGCCCGGACGTTCGCGCATCAGGCGAAAACTACCGGGGAACGGTGCGCGCGGAAAGCCGCTTTCGCCGATGCGGCGATGCATCACGGTCCGATCGGCCCGACGCCTGCCGCTGTCCAGGCATGTCGGCCGGCGAGAAGGACCATCACCGCCGGCGGGCATAGATCATCTTTATACGGATGATTCTATGCTTCATCGATGAAATATGACGCCGCATTTCGACCACGGTCGCCCGGATGGAGTCGCCCGTTGTCACTAAACTGACAAGTCCGCTCACTATGCACTGTCCCACCGACGGCGGCCGAGCGGGCTGTCTATCAAGGGGACATTCGGATGTTGAAACGACTCACAGCGGTCGCCTGCGCGGCGCTCGCGCTCGGCGTGGCTGGTGCGGCGAAGGCTGACATCTCGGGCGCTGGCGCGACCTTCCCGGCCCCGGTCTACGCCAAGTGGGCGGAGGCCTATAAGGCCCAGACGCAGATCCAGCTGAACTATCAGGCGATCGGCTCGGGCGGCGGCATCAAGCAGATCGAGGCCAAGACGGTCGATTTTGGCGCTTCCGATAAGCCATTGAAGCCCGACGTGCTGGCCGCCAATGGCCTGATGCAGTTTCCGACCGTGGTCGGCGGCGTGGTGCCGATCATGAACCTGCCGGGCATCAAGGCGGGCCAGATCCGCATGACCGGCTCGGTGCTGGCCGACATCTATATGGGCACGGTGCACAAGTGGAACGACCCGGAGATCGCCGCGCTGAACCACGGCGTGCCGCTGCCCAACCTGCCGATCACCGTGGTGCACCGGTCCGACGGCTCGGGCACCAGCTTCCTGTTCACCACCTATCTGTCGATGAAGAATCCGACCTGGGCCTCCAAGGTCGGCGGCAACGATTCGGTGCAGTGGCCGACCGGCCTCGGCGGCAAGGGCAATGACGGCGTCGCCGCCTTCGTCAAGCAGACCCTGGGCTCGATCGGCTACGTCGAATACGCCTACGCCAAGCAGAACCATATCACCTACGCCCTGATGCAGAACAAGCAGGGGGCGTTCGTGTCGCCGACCGCCGACAACTTCGCCGCCGCCGCCAGCCATGGCGACTGGTCCAAGGCGCCGGGCTTCTACCTGCTGCTGCTCGATCAGCCGGGCGCCCCGTCCTGGCCGATCACCGGCGCCACCTTCATCCTGATGCACACGCAGCAGGCCAATGCGGATACCGGCGCTTCGGTGCTCAAATTCTTCGATTGGGCCTACAAGAACGGCGATCCCGCCGCCACCGCGCTTGACTATGTGTCGCTGCCGCCAGCCGTGAAGGCTCAGGTCCGCAAGGCCTGGGCTCAAGTCAAGGGACCCAACGGTCAACCGGTCTACGTCAGCCACTAGGGCGCACTGGAAGTTCAGCGAACCAACGCGGAAGTCGGGCCAGCCCCGGCCTCCGCAAGTCGCGTGCAGGAGCCATGAGCGTCACCGACCAGGCCGTCACCATTCGAGCGCGTCCCAAGGGCGCGGCCCTTGATCCGATATTCAAGTGGATCTGCGCCGCGGCGGCGACCACGCTCCTGGTCGCCCTGACGGGGATCGTGGTACTGCTGGCCGTCGGCGGCTGGCCCGCCCTCTCCAAGTTCGGCCTGGGCTTCTTCACCTCGACCACCTGGAACCCGGTCACCGAGGTGTTCGGCGGCGAGGGGCCCATCGTCGGCACGCTGGTCACCTCGTTCATGGCGCTGTTGTTCTCGCTGCCGATCGCCTTCGGGGTGGCGGTTTTCCTGGTCGAGTTCTGCCCCAACATCTTGCGCCGGCCGATCGGCGTCGCCGTCGAGCTTTTGGCTGGGGTGCCGTCGATCGTCTACGGCATGTGGGGCCTCTTCGTCTTCGCCCCCTTCTTCGCCGCCAATATCGAGGTGCCGGTGATGAGCGCGGCGCAGCCCGGATCGATGCTGGAGGCCATGACCCAAGGCGTGCCGAACGGCGCCAACATCCTGACCGCCTCGATCGTTCTGGCGATCATGATCCTGCCCTATATGGCCGCGGTCCTGCGCGAACTCTTCCTCACCGTGCCGGTGCAACTGCGCGAGAGCGGCTATGGCATGGGCTCGACCTCGCTCGAGGTCATTACCTCGATCACCTTGCCCTATGTGCGGCGCAGCGCCGTCGGCGCGGTCATGCTGGGTCTGGGGCGGGCGCTGGGCGAGACCATGGCGGTGACCTTCATCATCGGCAATTCCCACACCCTGCCCAAGTCGTTCTTCGACTCCGGCTCGACCATCGCCTCGACCATCGCCAACGAGTTCAACGAGGCGACGACGCCGATGTACACCTCGGCCCTGATCGCGCTGGGTTTCGTGCTCTTCCTCATCAGCTTCGCCGTCCTGGCGATCGCCCGCGCCCTGCTCGGCTCGGAAAAGACCGTTTAGGGGGCGGATCGATGGCCTCTTTCCGCAGAGCCAGACGATCGGTTTCCGCCGGCGCCTTCACGGGCTTTTGTTGGCTGGTGACCGGCATCGCCCTGGCGGCGCTCGCCCTCATCCTCTGGTCGCTGCTGGTCAAGGGCGTCGGCGGCATCGACCAGAACACCTTCACCATGGACACCCCCGCCACCGGTTCGGTCGGCGGCCTGCGCAACGCGATCATCGGATCGGTCATCATGTGCGCGGTGGCCATGGTGATCGCCATCGCTATCGGCGTCCTGGCCGGCACCTGGCTGGCCGAGTACGGGCGAAACAGCCTCTATGCCAACATCGTCAGGTTCCTGAACGACATCCTGCTGTCGGCGCCGTCGGTGCTCGTTGGCCTGTTCGTCTACCAGTTCATGGTGGCGCCGTTCCACGGCTTCTCGGCCATCGCCGGCTCGGTCGCGCTGGCGCTGATCGCGGTGCCCATCATCACCCGCACCACCGAGGACGTGCTGAAGCTGCAGCCGACCGCCTTGCGCGAAGCCGGCGTCGCCCTGGGCACCCCACACTGGAGCGCCATTCGCGAGATTCTGTGGAAATCGGCGGGCAGCGGCATCCTCACCGGCGGCCTGCTGGCCTTCGCGCGCATCAGCGGCGAGACCGCGCCGCTGCTCTTCACCTCGCTCAACGAACAGTTTCTCAACTTCAACCTGACCAAGGAAATGGCCAGCCTGCCGGTGGTGATCTTCAACGACGCGCTCAGCGCCTACGATGATCTCGTGCGGCTGGCCTGGGCCGGCGCGCTGATCATCGCGGTCGCGGTGCTCGGCGCCAATGTCCTGGCTCGCATCATCACCCGGGAGCGTCATCCGTCATGAACGCCGTCAACGCCGACGTCTACGAGCAGCACACCGCCGAGGTGGCGCCCGAGCTGATCAAGCTGCACACGCGCAACCTCGACTTCTTCTACGGCAAGAACCAGGCGCTGCACGCCGTCACCCTGCCGGTGGTGGTTAAGGGCGTGACCGCGCTGATCGGCCCGTCGGGCTGCGGCAAGTCGACCCTGCTGCGCGCCATGAACCGCATCTACGGCCTCTATCCCGGCCAGCGCGCCGAGGGCGAGATCATGCTGGATGGCGAGAACATCCTCGACAAGAAGATCGACGTGGCCACCCTGCGCAGCCGCGTCGGCATGGTGTTCCAGAAGCCGACGCCGTTTCCGATGTCGATCCACGACAACGTCGCCTTCGGGGTCAAGCTCTATGAGGGTCTGAACCGCGCGGAGATGGAGCAGCGGGTCGAGGAATCTCTGCGCAAGGCGGCGCTGTGGGACGAGGTCAAGGACAAGCTGCGCCATTCTGGCCTCAGCCTCTCCGGCGGCCAGCAGCAGCGCCTATGCGTCGCCCGCGGCATCGCCGTGCGGCCCGAGGTCCTGCTGCTCGACGAGCCGGCCTCGGCGCTGGACCCGGTCTCCACCGCCAAGCTCGAGGAGACCATTGTCGAGCTGAAGAAGGACTACACGATCGTCATCGTGACCCACAACCTGCAACAGGCGACGCGGGTCTCCGACAATACCGGCTTCATGTTCCTGGGCAGGCTGATCGAGTTCGCGCCGACCACCGAACTGTTCAGCGCGCCCAGGGCCAAGCGCACCGCCGACTATATCGGCGGCCGCTTCGGCTAGGCGGGATCTGCCGAAGCTCGCGATTGGGCGGGCCCCAAACCGTGGCTGACGGGCCGCTCAATCAGACCGTGCTGCCGTCGGTGCGGAACAGAGCGTATGGATCGTCTAACATTGCTGAGCCCCTGGCGACCCCTCTCAGCCTGACCGATTGAACTAAACCCGTCGGAGCAAACCGACCATGGCGGACCAGCCTGAGCGCCCTTACCGTGGAGCTGTGCTTTGGACCGTCATTGTGGTCCTGGCGCTGTTCGCGGCGGTCGGCTTCGTCTACGAGAAAGTGCTTCCGGGGTTGTCCGTCGCTCGGCAGGAACCGCCGGCCTTGGAAACCGGCGTGGCGACGTGGCTGCTGCACCATAGCGTTCCGGCAAGAGCCAAGGCGGCGAAAAACCCGGTTCCCATGGACGTGGCCGAAATCGAAGCTGGGCATAGGCTGTTTCAAGCCAAATGCGAGACCTGCCACGCCTATGACGGCGGCGGGAAGACCGAGATCGGCGCGGGATCATATCCGCGCCCGCCCGTCCTCCACGCGCTGTTGCCGTCGCTCTCCGACGGCGAAATCTTCTACCATATCCGCAACGGCATCCGGAACACCGCCATGCCGGCGTGGAACATGCCCGACGGGCAGGTCTGGCAGCTGGTCGCCTACCTTCGTCATCTGCCGACCGTCGCGTCCCTGAGCCCGGAGCCGGTGCTTCAGCAGGTAAGCGCGGGCGCCCACTACGTGGGCTCGCAGGCGTGCCAGAGCTGTCACCAGGACATCTACGCCCGCTGGTCGAAGACCAAGATGGCGAACGTCGTCCGCGATCCCAGGGTGCACCCCCAAGCGGTCGTCGCCGACTTCTCCAAGCCCAATCCGCTGGTGACCTTCACGATCAAGGACGTGGATTTCGTCTACGGCTCCGGATGGAAACAGCGTTTCTTCCACAAGGTCGGCGCGACCTACATCCCCTATCCCGCGCAATGGGACATCATCAACAAGACCTGGTCGAAATACCATGTCCCCGACAAGGGTGGTGACTGGTGGGCCATTCACTATCCCGATCCCAAGGGCGACAACTCGGGACGTCCCACGGGGCCATTGTGCGACGGCTGTCATTCGGTGGCGTTCAACCCCGCGACCAGCCAGCCCGAGGAATGGAATGTCGGCTGTGAGATGTGCCATGGCGCTGGCTCGGATCACATCGCCCACCCGACCCGGAGCAACATCCTGAACCCGGCGCGCATGGACTATGTGAGCGCCAACGACACCTGCATCCAGTGCCACTCGCAGGGCCAGCCGCTGAAGAACCCGATAGGCGGCGAATACTACGACTGGCCGGTCGGCTATCACGTCGGCCTACGCCTGTCGGACTTCTGGAAGCTGGAGCCCCACAAACTGGGCGAGTTGAGCTTCACCCACTTCCCGGACGGCACGGCGCACAAGAACCGGATGCAAGGCAACGATTTCGTTCAGAGCCTCATGTATACGCGCGGGGTCACCTGCTTCTCCTGCCACGACCCGCACGGCACACCCAATCAGGCGATCCTCAGGGAGCCCGTGAACGAGATCTGTATGACCTGCCATGGGGTCAACACCCAAAACGGTCCCCACGCCGTCTCAATCGAAGCTCACACTCACCACGAGCCAGGCAGTCCCGGTTCAGAATGCGTCGCCTGCCATATGCCCA
>DASQSO010000403.1:0-5441 GCA_035642335.1 Caulobacteraceae bacterium | reverse complement strand
CCGCTCGGCCAGGGTGACGCCCTGTCCAACCCAGTGCTAACCGGCATCGCCAGAAAACACTCCAAGACGGCGGCGCAGGTGGTGATCCGCTGGCACCTGGAACTCGGCCTGATCGTCATCCCGAAATCGGTGACACCGTCGCGCATCGCCGAGAATTTCGCCGTCTGGGATTTCAAGCTGGACGCCGAAGACCTGGCCGCCATCGAGGCTCTGGACAGCGCCTCCGGCCGCCGCGGACCCGATCCCGTGACCATGGGCTGAGCCGTCGCGGCAGACTTCTCCCAGAGGTCTCCATTGGGAGAGGTCTTAGGAGGCGGCCTTTTTCTTTGGTGCGGGTTTCTTGGCTGCCGCCTTTTTCGCCGCCGGTTTTTTCGCCTTCACCACGTTCGCGGTCTTCGGGCTTGGCTTGGCCTTGCGAGTTTTTTTGCCGCCGCCGGCACCCTCCCGGGCGGCGAGCAGGGTGACGGCTTCGTCCAGGGTCAGTTCGGTCGGGTCGGCGCCCTTGGGGACGTTGGCGTTGATGGCGCCGTGCTTGATGTAGGGGCCGTAGCGGCCTGACAGAACGCGCACCGGCTGGCCGTCGGCGGGGTGGGCGCCCAGTTCCTTCAGCGCCGCGGCCGCGGCCCGCTGCGGACGGCCGCCGCCGGCGCGCTTCTCGGCCAGCACGGAGACGGCGCGATTTAGCCCGACATCGAACACCTCGTCCGCCGTCGGCAGGTTGGCGTAGGTCCCGTTGTGCTGGACGTAGGGGCCGTAGCGGCCGATACCGGCCAGGATCGGCTTGCCGTCTTCCGGGTGTGCGCCCACCTCGCGCGGCAGGTGCAGCAGGCGCAGCGCCTTTTCCAAGTCGACGTTTTCCGGCGGCCAACCCTTGGGCAGGCTGGCGCGCTTGGGCTTGTCGCCGCCGCTGGTCTCGACATAGGGGCCGAAGCGGCCGGCCTTCAGCCAGACCGGCTGGCCGGTCCGCGGATCGACGCCCAGCTCGCGGTCGCCACCGCCGGCCGCGGCCTCGCCTTCGCCAGCCGCGATCGGCCGGGTGTGGCGGCATTCCGGATAGTTGGAACAGCCGATGAAGGCGCCGTAGCGGCCGGTCTTCAGCGACAGCCGGCCCGTGCCGCAGGTGGGGCAGAGGCGCGGGTCGGCGCCATCGCCCTTGTCCGGGAAGATGTGCGGCCCGAGCGCGTCGTTCAGGGCGTCCAGCACCTGGGTGGTGCGCAAGCCGCCGATCTCGCCGACGGCGGCTTGGAAGTCCTTCCAGAAGTCGCGCAGCAGCGCCTTCCAGTCGAGGTCGCCGGCCGAGACCTGGTCGAGCTTGCCCTCCAGGTCGGCGGTGAAGTCGTATTCGACGTAGCGGCGGAAGAACTGCTCGAGGAAGGCGGTGACCAGCCGGCCTTTGTCCTCCGGAACGAAGCGGTTCTTCTCCATGCGCACATAGTCGCGCTCGCGCAGCACGGTCAAGATCGAGGCGTAGGTCGAGGGCCGGCCGATGCCGAGCTCCTCCAGCTTCTTCACCAGCGAGGCTTCGGAATAGCGCGGCGGCGGCTCGGTGAAGTGCTGGTCGGCGCGAGAGGCGGCGACGCGGGCGTCGGCGCCTTGGGTGACCTGCGGCAAGCGACCGCCGTCCTCGTCATCCCCATCCTGAGCAAGACCGGAAACGCTTTGCGTTTCCGGGGCATCGCGGCCTTCCTCGTAGACGGCCAGATAGCCGTCGAACAGGACGACCTGGCCGGTGGCGCGCAGGGCCGTGCGGCTGTCGGCGCTCTCCAGGTCGATGGTGGTGCGCTCGATGCGCGCCGCCTCCATCTGCGAGGCGATCATCCGCTTCCAGATCAGCTCGTAGAGCCGGCCGAGATCCGGCTCAAGGCGCAGCGAGCCGGGATTGCGGGCCAGACTGGTGGGGCGGATGGCCTCGTGCGCCTCCTGGGCGTTCTTGGCCTTGACCTTGTATTGGCGGGCGCTCTCCGGGACGTAAGTCGCGCCGTAGAGGTTCTTGATGACGTTCCTGGCCTCGTCCAGCGCCTCGGGCGCGGACTGGACGCCATCGGTGCGCATATAGGTGATCAGGCCGACGGCCTCGCCGCCGATATCGACGCCCTCGTAGAGCCGTTGAGCGGCCTGCATGGTGCGCTGGGCGTTGAAGCCCAACTTGCGCGAGGCCTCCTGCTGCAGGGTCGAGGTGGTGAAGGGCGGCGCCGGGTTGCGCCGGGCCGGCTTCTTCTCGACCGCGGAGACCGTGAACGTCGCGGCCTGCACGGCGGCCTTGGCGGCCTCGGCGGCGGCGGCGTCGGGCAGGTCGAACTTGGCGAGGCGCTTGCCCTGGTGCTTGACCAGCCGAGCGAGGAAGGGATCGGAGCCGGCGGTGACGTCGGCCTCGACGGTCCAGTACTCCTCTATCCTGAAGCGCTCGATCTCGATCTCGCGATCGACCACCAGCCTCAGCGCCACCGACTGCACCCGGCCGGCCGAGCGGGCGCCCGGCAGCTTGCGCCACAGCACCGGCGAAAGGGTGAATCCGACCAGATAGTCCAGGGCGCGGCGGGCGAGGTAGGCGTCCACCAGCTCCATGTCGATGGCGCGGGGATGCCGCATGGCCTCGGTGACGGCCGATTTGGTGATGGCGTTGAACACCACCCGCTGCACCTCGGCGCCCTTGACCGCCTTGCGATTGGTCAGGATCTGCAGCACGTGCCAGCTGATCGCCTCGCCCTCGCGATCGGGGTCGGTGGCCAGGATCAGCTTGTCGGCGCCCTTCATGGCCGCGGCGATGTCGGAAATCCGCTTGGCGGCCTTGGGATCGATCTCCCAGGTCATGTCGAAGTCCGCGTCCGGCTTCACCGAACCGTCCTTGGACGGCAGGTCGCGCACATGGCCGTAGGAGGCCAGCACGGTGTAGCCGGAGCCCAGGTATCGGTTGATGGTTTTAGCCTTGGCCGGGCTCTCGACGACGACGACGTTCATGCAATCTCATGGGGTGGACTGGCCGGGGAGACGGAGCAGCCAAGGGCGCGGAAAGTGGGGGCGACACCCGCCCCGTGTCAACTTGGGGTTTGGCGAGAGGCTGATTTAGGCCTTTATGGCCAGGCCGCCGGGCAGGAGTTCGGCCCGGTTCGCCAGCGCCAGCTCGGTCAGCGCGGCATAGACCGCGGCCGCGGGCGCGCCTGTGATGCGGACCAGGTCGTCGCGCGGCGTCGGCGTCGGCGAGAGCAGCTTGGCGATGCGTTCGCGCAAGGCGGCGGTCTCCGCGTCGTCGCCAGTTTCGCCGCCTTCATCGTAACGGCCGCGCTCGGGTTCGCGGATGGACGAGATGCCGGAAATGGCCCGCAGGACGTCGTCGGCGCCTTCGCACAGCGCCGCGCCCTGGCGGATCAGGTCGTTGGTTCCCCTGGCGCGCGGATCGAGCGGCGAGCCGGGCACGGCCAGCACCTCGCGGCCCTGTTCGGCGGCCAGGCGGGCGGTGATCAGCGAGCCGGAGCGCAGCTCGGCCTCGACCACCACCACGGCCAGCGATAGGCCGGCGATCAGCCGGTTGCGCCGCGGGAAGTCACGCGCCTGGGCCTTGGCGCCCGGCGGGCTTTCGGAGACCACGCAGCCCTGGGACACGAGCTTCTCATAAAGCGACTGATGATCGGGCGGATAGACGTCGTCGACCCCGCCGCCCAGCACCGCGACGGTCCCGCTGGCCAGGGCGCCTTCGTGCGCCGCGCCATCGATGCCGCGCGCCATGCCGGAGATCACGACGTAATCGGCCTGGCCAAGATCGCCGGCCAGGGTGCGGGCGAAACGCTGGCCGCCGGCCGAGGCGATGCGTGCGCCGACGATGGCGACGGCGGGCCTGCCGAGCAGATCGGTCTGCCCTCGCGCCCAGATCAACGGCGGCGGCGGATCGAGAGCGGCCAGCATGGCCGGGAAGTCCGGCTCGCATGACCCGATAAGCCGCGCGCCGAGCGCCTCGCCGGCGGCGATCTCCCGCTCGGCGTCGTCCGCGGCCGGGATGCGCAAGGCGGCGCTGCGGCCGCCGCGCCGCGACAGTTCGGGCAGGGCCGCCAGCGCCTTGGTTGCGTCGCCATAGCGGCGGACGAGCTGTTCGAAGGTGACCGGGCCGACGTTTTCGCTGCGCGCCAGCCTCAGCCAGTCCCGGCGGGCGGCGTCGGTCAGGCCGCCGCTCACGCCGCTTCGGCCGGCGTCTTGCCGCCCATGCGTGGCTCCTCGCCGCGCAAAAGGCGGCGGATATTCTCGTGGTGGCGGATGAAGATCAGCACGGCCATGAAGACGGCCAGCACGATCACAGGGTAGCCGGCATGGAGCGCGAAGGCGAACAGCGGCGCCAGCGCCGCCGCGGTCAAGGCCGCCAGGGACGACATGCGGAAGAGCGCCGCCATGGCGATCCAGGTGGCGCCGGCCATGAGGCCCACCGGCCAGGCCGCCGCCAGCAGCACGCCGAAGAAGGTCGCCACCCCCTTGCCGCCGCGAAACCTCAGCCAGACCGGAAAGATATGCCCGACGAAGGCCGCGGCCCCGGCCAGGGCCGCGGCGATCTGGGCGCTGTCCGGCGCCTGGGACCGGGCGACGAAATAGGCGACCAGGGTCGCGACCGCCCCCTTGCCGCCATCGCCGAGCAGGGTGACGGCCGCCAGGTCCCGCCGACCGGTGCGCAGCACATTGGTCGCGCCGATATTGCCGGAGCCGATCTGGCGGATATCGCCGGCGCCGCCCAGCCGCGTGGCGATCAGCCCGAACGGGATCGAGCCCAGCAGATAGCCGCCGACCAACGCGGCGGCGATGAACGCCGACGATAGCCCCCACATGGCCTCAGCTCCTGTGCACGATCCGCCCGTCGACCAGGGTCATCAGCACCTTGCCTTGCAGGCTGCGGCCGTCAAACGGCGAATTCTTCGACTTGGAGATGAGTTTGTCGGCGTCGATGCGGACCGGCGCGCCGATATCGCAGAGGATGAGGTCCGCCGGCGCGCCCGCGGCCAGGGTCCCGGCGTCGAGGCCGAGCAGCTTGGCGGGCTTGGCGGTGACGGCGGCCATCAGGTCGATCAGGGAGCCGCGGCCCTCGTGGAACAGGGTGAGCAGGGCCGGCAGCAGGGTCTCCAGGCCGATCGCGCCGGGCGCCGCCTCGTCGAACGGCAGGCGCTTGTCCTCGGCGGGGGCGGGGGCGTGGGCGGAGACGACGACGTCGATCAGCCCCGAGGCCAGGGCCTCGATCAGGGCCTGGCGGTCCTCTTCGGCGCGCAGCGGCGGGACCAGCTTGTAGAAGGTGCGGTAGTCGCCGATGTCGATCTCGTTGAAGCTCAGATGGTTGATCGAGACGGTGGCGTGGACCAAGACGCCGCGGTCCTTGGCGCGGCGCAAGGCCTCGAGGCCGCCGGCCGAGCTGAGCTGGTCGACGATCAGGTGCGCGCCGGTCAGTTCCGCCAGGGCCAGGTCGCGCCGGC
>DASQSO010000402.1:0-6033 GCA_035642335.1 Caulobacteraceae bacterium | reverse complement strand
GGCGGCCGGTCCAGCCACTCGGGCTTGGTCAGGCCGACGACGCGGTTGGCGGTGTAAGAGATCGTTTCATCCGGACCGGGCCGATCGGCCAGCACGCCTTCGGACAGATAGAGCGTCCGTTCCACGGTGTGCGGCGGCCAGGCGGCCTCGGCGATCCAGCGCCCGGGGATCTCGGCCGGAACCATCGACGATGGGACGCGATAGGGCATGAAGGCGCGCAACATCGGCTCGTCCATGATCCCGGTATCGGCGCCCTTCAGCCAATGCTCCCACCAGCGCACCTCCTCGTGGGCCCAGTCGAGGCCGTGGGGTTGCGCCGACCATGGATAGGTGTGTCCCCACGGCCCGATCAGCGCCTTGCGCGGGCATTGCAGGTTTTCCAGCAGGCGCCCCACCGGGTTGGCGTAGGTGTCCTGCCAGCCGGCGACGATATAGGTCGGGACCTTGATCGCACTCCAGTCCTCTCGGATCGAGCCGCGCCGCCAGTAGGCGTCATAGCGCTGGTGCTCCAGCCAGGTGTGCAGGATCGGCGGCGCCGCCTCCAGCCGCGCCCGCCACATGGCCTCCCAGGCCTCGCCGACCACCAGCGGATCGGGCGGCCCGGCCATGACCACTTTGAAGCCGATCCCCCACTGGAAGTTGGTATGGCCGAGCGCGCCACCGATATAGTGGGCATCGTCGGTGTACCGATCATCCAGGCATCCCATGGGCATGATGGCCGCCAGAGCCGGCGCATTCCTGGCCGCGACCTGCAGCGTATTGATGCCGCCCCAGGACAGTCCGCGCATGCCGACCTTGCCATTGCACCAGTTCCGCGCCGCCAGCCAGGCGATGACGGCGAGCCCGTCTTCAAGCTCCGTGTCCAGATACTCGTCAACCAGAACGCCTTCGGAATCGCCGCTGCCGCGCACGTCGACCCGGGCATAGGCGATGCCGTAGCTGGCCAGGGTCGGGCCCCAGACGTCATCGTGGCCGCGATAGGCGTCCTGCTTGCGATAGGGGATGTATTCCAGCACCGCCGGGACGGGCTGGGCGCCTTCGGGGATCCACAGCCGCGCCGAGAGCCGGACGCCGTCGGCCATGGGTATCCAGGTGAGCACCGCCTCGCCGACCGGGCGCTGGGGCGGCAGCCGCCAGGTCATGCCGCGCCTTGGGTCTCGGCCAGTTCCGGCGGCAGCCAGCCGCGGCTTTCCAGCCAGTCGTCGCCGACGGCAGCGAATCGGCCGAGCTTCAGCTTGTCCAGATCGGCGAAGCTGCAGCGGCCGTCGATCACCAGGTCGCGGACGGCGTGGCCGCTGGCCGGCGACAGGCCGAAGCCGACGCTGGACATGGTCGCGACCGTCAGGTTTGCCGGGTCCTCCAGCCGATCCAGTACCGGACGGCCGTCGGGGGTGTTCTCGACCGCGCCGGCCCAGCTGCGGATCAGCCGCAGGTTCGCCGCGCCGGGCAGCAGCTCGGCGACGCGGCGGGCCAGGTTGCGGGTCAGCGGGCTGCTTGGCCGCGCCGCCGGGCCGTCGAAGCCGAGCTCGATCCATTCGTGCGGGCCGCCGCCGAAGGCCAGGTTGCCGCGCAGGGTCTGGCGACCATAGAGGCCGTTGCCGTCGACCCCGCCGATGCGCATCAGCGGCGCCGGCTCGGTGACGATCATCTCGGCGCGGCCGTAGCCCAGCGGCAGGCGTAACCCCACGGTGCCCAGCAGCATGCCGGTCTGCGGCCCGGCGGCGACCACCAGGGCGTCGAGGCCGAACCGGCCTCGCGGGGTCTCCACCGCCACCACACGGCCGCCGTGGGCGACGATGCGGGTGGCCGGCGTGTGCTGGGCGATGCGGCCGCCCAGGTCCTGCAACGCCCAGGCATAGGCCTGCACCGTGCGCTGCGGATTGGCGTGGCCGCCATAGTGCAGGTGCACGCCGCCGAGATTGGCCTCGCTGGCCATGGGAACCAGGGCGCGGACCTGGCCAGGATCGAGGTCGCTGACCGAATAGCCCAGCCGCCGGCCCTCGGCGGCCATGCCGCGATAGGCGGCCAGGTCGGCCTCGGTCAGGGCGAAGATCACCCGCTCGCGGCGATACTCGGTGGGATATCCGAGCAGCTGGTCCATCTGCGGCCACAGGCGCTGCTCCTCGTGGAACAGCGGGCTGTGATAGTGCGAGGCGCCGCCGCCATTGCGGCCGGAGGCCTCCCAGCCAACCACCCCCTTGTCCAGCACCAGCACGTCGAGGCCGGAGCGGGCCAGCCACCAGGCGGCGCTGAGGCCGGTGACGCCGCCGCCGACCACGACCACGGAGGCGCCGGCCGCGCTCATGCCGCGCCGCCGAACGGGGTGACGAACTCACGCTCGGTGCCGATGTCCTCGTAGGCCGACCACTGGCCGGGGATGGCGAACCAGATCTCCCAGCCGGCGGTCATTTCCGCCGTCTCGTTCCAGTCGGCCATCACCTTCAGCGGCAGCGGCCGCACCGGCGCGCGGTGCAGGGCGAGCGGGATGTCGGCCGGTGAGGCGCCCGAAGCCTGGGCCAGGATGAGGGCGATCTGCTCGCGGCAGCGGCGGCCCTGGCAGGGGCCCATGCCGGCGCGGGTCAACCGCTTGAGCTGGTCCTGGTTCAGCGGTCCGTCGGCCTTGAGCGAGGCTATGTCCCGACCGAGGGCTAGGACGGTCGGCTCGCCGAGATAGCGCGGCGCGCGCACCTCCAGAAGGTCGCCCCGGCTGACGGCTTCGCACTGGCAGACGATCGTCGCGGGATCGGCATCGCGGCTCAGGGCCTCGAACCAGGCCGCCTGATAGGCCCAGGCGTCGGGGCCGGTGGGCGGATGGCCTTCCGCCTTGCCACCCAAGGCCTGCGCCGCCGCCTGCCGGCCCTGCCGGGCGGCTTCGGCGGCGTTTGCAGCCAACCCGGCGCAGTCGCCGGCGACGAACACGCCCGGCAGCGAGGTCGCCCAGCCCCGCAAGGCCGGCGCATGGCCGCCGCGCCGGCTGTCGGGGACGATCCGGCCGCCGGCGGAATTCAGCAGCTCGATGGCCGGCGCCATGCCGACCGCCAGGCAGACGGTGTCGCAGTCGATGACGGTTTCGCTGCCTCGAGTGTCGCTCAGCACCAGCCGTTCGACGCCGTCACGGCCGCCCTCGGCGCGTCTCGGCCTGTGCCCGGCCAGCACCGGGATGCCCGCCGGCCTGAGTTGGGCTACGGCGCCGGCCGAGGCTTGCGGCTGGGGCAGGACCTCGACGACGGCGGCGATCTCGAGGCCGCGCTCCTGGGCCATCAGCGCCGTGGCGACGCCGAGGTCGCCGGCGCCCAGCACCACGATCCGGTGGCCGGTGAAGGCGTCGTAGCGGTGCGTGAGCGCCTGCAGGCCGCCGGCGCCGACCACGCCCGGCTGGTCCCAGCCCGGGAAGGCCAGGGCGACGTCGCGGGCGCCGGTCGCCAGGATCAGCCGGTCGAAGCCGCACATCCAGGAGCGGTCCTCGTCGGCCAGCCCGACCATGGGCGCGGGCAGGGCGCGCAGGGCGGGGCCGTTGACATAGAGACCCCAGGCGGTGACGCCAAGGCGCAGGTCGACGCCCAGTTCGATCGCCTCTTCCAGAGCCGGATTGGCGGCCAGCAGCTGTTCGACCAACCGCCCGCGCCGTTGCACCGCGCCGCTCATGCGGCCGCCGTAGAGCAGTGGGACATCCAGCCCCATCAGCTGCGGATCGAGCGGGTTTTCGTCGATCAGGACGACGCCGGCGCCGCGCTTGGCCGCCTCGATCGCCGCGGCCGCGCCAGCCGGCCCGGCGCCGATCACCAGCACCTGGGCGTGTTCTTCCGGTGGCGCGAGCTTGCCGTCGATGGCGCTGGGGTCTGTCAGCCTGGCCATCAGACCTGCTCCAGGGCCTGGCCTAGGTCGGCGATCAGGTCGTCGGGATGCTCCAGTCCGACCGAGAGGCGCAAGGTCGCCTCGGTGACCCCGGCCTCGGCTAGCCGCTCGCGGGCGATCGGGTAGTGGGTGGTGCTGGCCGGATGGCAGATCAGGGTCTCCGAGCCGCCGAGACTGACCGCCAGGCGCAGAAGCTTCAGGCCGTCGAGCAGCCGGAAGGCCTCCGCCTCGCCGCCGTGCAGCCGAAAGGAAAAGGTCGAGCCAGACCCGCGGGTCTGTCGCTGCATCAGCGCGCGCTCGCGCGAGCCCGGCTCGGCCAGGCCGATGAAGGTGACACCGGCGACCTTGGGATGGCTTTGCAGAAAGCGAGCGACCTGAAGCGCGCTGTCGCAGGCCCGGGCCGTGCGCAGATGCAGGGTCTCCAGCGAACGCAGCAAAAGCCAGGCCGTATGCGGATCCATCGTATTGCCCAGAAAGGTGCGCAGGGCGCGCAAGGGTCCGATCAACGCCGCCCGGCCGCTGACGCCGCCGGCCAGCAAGTCGCTGTGGCCGCCGCAATACTTGGTCAGCGAGGTCATGCAGAGATCGGCGCCGCACTGAAGCGGGCTTTGCAGCAGGGGACCCAGAAAGGTGTTGTCGACAGCGACCAGGGGCCGGAAACCCTGCTCCTGAGCCGCCTCGCCGGCGACCTCGGCGGCCAGGCCGATATTGACCACCGCGCCAGTCGGATTGGCCGGCGATTCCAGCCAGATCACGCGCAAGGGGCCGGCGGCCATGGCCTCGTCCGCGGCCTTGCGAATCTGGGCGGCGTCGAGGCCGTCGGTGAAATGGAAGGCGCGCACGCCGAGGCCACCCATCACCTTGTCGAGGAGGTTGTCGGCGCCGCCATAGATGGGCAGGCTGTGCAGCACCACATCGCCCGGCTTCAGATGCGCCAAAAGGACGGTCGAGATCGCCGCCATACCGCTGCAGAAGCCGGCCGACGCCTCGGCGCCGTCCAGGGCGGCCAGCCGGCTTTCCACCATGTCCAGATTGGGATGGCCGAGGCGCATATAGATGTGGGCCGGCTCGATCGCCTCGCCGGGCCTGGCGCCATCGAAGAAGATGCGGTGGGTCTGCTTGGCCTGCTCGGCCGAGCGATAGGTGAAGGTCGAGGTCAGGTAGAGCGGCGGCTTGGCCGCGCCCAGGGCGCTGGCCGGATCGTAGCCGTGGCCGACGGCGATGGTGTCCGGATGCAAGGCTCGCGGCTCATCCCTGGACATCACAACGCTCCAGATAGGCGCGGGCGGTGGCGCAATACCAGTCGGTGAAGCGCATGGTCAGGGCCTCGGCGTCGGCGCAGTAGGGGCCGGGCGTGTAGGCCGGCGAATCCACGCCTTGCTGATTGTTCTCCACCAGGGCGAGATCCTGCAGATTGGTGCGGTTCCAGAGTTCGGTCAGGTGGGCAAGGTCGTAGTCGCCGCCCTCCTCGGCGTCCTTGTGCACCAGCCATTTGGAGGTGATCAGGGTCTCCTTCGGCGTCAGCGGCATGGCGCTGAACATGAAGAGGAAGTCGGCGGTGGCGTGGACGAAGCTATGCGGCTCGATTGACCAGCGCAGCGAGCCGATGTCGCCGTCGCCGGCCTCGACCATCAGCTTTCTGACCGCCGTCCGGCCGTCGATGGTCATCGAGCGGCAGCCCTCGTTCAGGGGAAAGCGGATCGCTTGCCACCAGGCCTCTTCGTGGGGGCCGACTTCCAATCCTATCGAAGCCATGCGGGCGTTGTAATCGGCATGTCGCCTCGCCTCGTCGCCATAGTCGAAATTCCCCGAAACCCCCGTGGGGAAGGTCAGGGACAGCTCCGGATGGCTGGTGGCGCAGTGGTAGCACTCACGGGCGTTCTCCATGGCCAGCTTCCAGTTGCCGCGCTCGACCAGCACGCTCTCGTGGGCCAGCTTGGCGTCGTGCAGCCGATGGGGCGCGAGCAGCGGCGTGAGCTTGTCGCGGAAGGCCTGGAAATCGGGCGCCTGGTCGGCGACGCAGACATAGACCGCGCCGGCGCAGGTCTCGACATGGATCGGGCGCAGGCCGTGCTCGCAGGCCTCGAAATCCTCGCCCATGCGCGCGGCGTGGACCAGTTCGCCGCTGAGGTCGTAGGTCCAGCGATGATAGGGGCAGACCAGCCGCGCCGCCCCGCC
>DASQSO010000401.1:0-14582 GCA_035642335.1 Caulobacteraceae bacterium | reverse complement strand
GCTGAACGCCGACGCGGTCAGTCGCTGGCTGAGCGAACTGCTGGCGGCGCAGGGCCCGGACATCCTGCGGGCCAAGGGCATATTGAACATCAGCCGCGAGGACCGCCGGCTGGTGTTTCAGGCCGTGCACATGATCCTGGAAGGCGACCTGCAACGGCCCTGGCGCGGCGACGAGGCGCGCACCAGCCGCATGGTCTTTATCGGCCGCAACCTGGACGAAGTGGCGCTGAAGGCCGGGTTCGAGGCCTGCGCCGCCTGAAGCAGAGTCCGTTCAAGCCGACCCACCCGTTTTCGTCATGGCCCGAGGTGTTCGGGCCACCCATGATTACCGTCTAAGATCAGTGTCCATGGGATCCCCCGGCATTCCGCCTTCGGCCCCAGCGGGGGATGACGGGTTTTGTTGCGCCAACCTCAGCGGAGCCCGCTCCAGCTCAGCCGCGCAAGGCCGAGAGGCCTTAGGTCGCCGACAGGTTTTCGTTGATCAGCGCGACCTTGTAGTAGCCGTCGGTCTGCAACTGGTTCACCACGGCCATGAAGTCCTTGTACTTCACCATCCGGTCGGCCCGGATCAGGATGGTCTCGCCCCGGGGGTTGGGCTTCTGCAGCGCGCGGGCCAGGTCGGCGTCGAGTGTGGCCAGCGTGGTCGGGCCATCCACCCCTTGATCCACCAGGGTGACGCGGCCGTTCACCCCGATGGACAGGTAGGTCGGCTTGACGTGGTTGTCCGGCGCATTGATCGCAGGCGGCAGGTCGATCTTGATGGCGGTGGTGGCCAGCGGGATCGAGACCATGAAGATGATCAGGAGCACCAGCATCACGTCCACGAACGGCGTGACGTTGATCTCGGCGTTCTGGCCGAGATTGTACTTCTCGCCCTTCTTGCCCCCAAGCTTTACGGCCATGCCTATCTCCCTGGGGCGCGCAAAAGATGGCGCGCCGGCGCGTTTGGCCGACTAGAACCATAAGCTCCCGCAAACGTAAAGCGCCAAGACGCCGCCATGAACCTCGACGCCTATGTCAGCGAAATCCTGTTCGATCGCCAAGGCCGCGCCTGGTTCGCGCTTGGCGACGGGACGGTCGCCGGCGAAGCGGGCGAACGCTCGCCCGCACATAACGGCGCTATCCTCGCGGCGGCGCTGCATCCGGGCGGCGAAGGGGTGGTTTCCGGCGGCGACGACGGGCGGCTGGTCTGGAGTTACGGCGGTGAGGCCAAGGTGCTGGCGGAGCTCAAGGGCCGCTGGATCGACGTCGTGGCGGCGAGCCCGGAGTCCGGCCTGATCGCGTTTGCGTCCGGCCGCGAGGCGCACGTGCGCGATGCGAAGGACGCGAAGTTCGAACGGGTCTTCGCCCATGAGAAGACCGTGGCGCACTTGACGCTTGATCCCAGGGGCCGGCGGCTCGCCTGCGCGACCTATGGCGGGGCGGTGCTGTGGTATGCCCGCATCGCCGAGCAGAAGCCGGTGCGGTTGAAATGGGCGGGCAGCCATATCCTGGTCGCCTTCAGCCCTGACGGCCGGTTTCTGATGTCGTCGATGCAGGAGAACCAGCTGCACGGCTGGCGGCTCACCGACGCCAAGGACCTGCGCATTGGGGGCTATCCGGCCAAGGTAAAAAGCCTGGCCTTCATGTCGAAGGGGATGCTGATGGCCACCGCCGGCGCGCCCGGCGCCGTGGTCTGGCCGTTTTCCGGCGCCGACGGGCCGATGGGCAAGGAAGCGGCCGAGATCGGTTTCGACGAGGCGAGCCTGGTGACCCGGGTGGCCGGAACGCCCGATCGCGGCATCCTAGCCGCGGGGGTCGACGACGGCCGGGTCTGGGTCTGCGACCTCGCCTCGCGCCATCTGCACCCGATCAAGGCGGAGAAGGGGGCGGCAATCACGGCCTTGGCCATCACCCGCGACGGCAGGCGGCTGGCCTGGGGCGACGAGGATGGCGGCGCCGGCGTCGTCGACCTGCCGGCCCTTTAACGATGGTGCAAGCGGGGCGAACTTCGGACTCGGGACACGACCAGCTAAAACCCGCGCATCTCCGCGAAGAGATCGAAGTCGTCGCGGCGGGTGCGCCAGCCGTTGATCGGCGCGTCCGCGTCGCGATAGCCCATGGCCATGCCGGAAAACAGGATGTGATCCTCAGCTAAACCGATGAAGTCGCCGGCGGTCTTCGGCAGTCGGGCCCAGAACTCCTGCGGGCAGGTGTCGAGGCGGCGCTCGACGGCCAGCAGCATCACCGTCTGCATGTACATGCCGAGATCCGACCACTGCGGCGGGCCGAGCCGCCGCTCCAGCGAGAAGAACAGCCCCACCGGCGCGCCGAAGAAGTTCACGTTGTTGGCCAGCTGGCGCAGGCGCGCCGGCCGATCCTCGCGCGGGATGCCGATTGAGGCGTAGAGGTCCTCGCCGCACTGAAAGCGGCGGGTGCGGAAGGGCTCCCAGAGGTTTTCCGGATAGACGGCGTATTCCGGAGTCTCGCCGCCCTGGGCCATGCGAGCGGCTGCGAGGGTCTTCAGCTCGGCCAGCGGCTCGCCGGCCAGGGCATGGACTCTCCAGGGCTGCAGATTCCCGCCGGACGGCGCGCGCTTGGCGATCTCCAGGATCTCGCGCACCAGCGCACCCGGCACCGGATCGGAGCGAAAGGCCCTGACCGAGATACGAGCCTCGACAGCTTCGGTGACGGTCATGCTATGGGCTCCTTTGGGAAGGGCGACAGGCGGCGGGAGCCTCGCTAGCATCCCGCCTCAAGGTCAAGGCAAGAGGTCATATGCCGCGCGATTCGGGCAGGGAGACATCGAGGCCGAAGCCGCGTCCGCAACGGCGGCCTCAGAGGCGCTCGCCGCCGAGGCGGCCGGCGCGGCGTGGCGGCTTCGGCGGCTTGATCGGGCGGCTGATCGCGACCGTTGTGATCGCGTTAGTGGTTGTGCCGCCGGTCAGCGTGGTCATCTATCGCGTCGTGCCGCCGCCGATCACCATCCTGATGATCGAGCGGCTGATCCAGGGCCACGGCCTCGACTACCGGTGGCGATCCTTGAGCGACATGTCGCCGGCCCTGCCGGCGGCCGCGGTGGCCTCGGAGGACGCGCGGTTCTGCTCGCACCACGGCTTCGACTTCGGGGCCATGGAAAAAGCCATTCGCAACAATGAGCGGCGGCCGAACAGGATCAAGGGCGGCTCGACCATCAGCCAGCAGACCGCCAAGAACGTGTTCCTCTGGCCCGGCCGCGACTATGTGCGCAAAGGCATTGAGGCCTGGTACACGGTGCTGATCGAGGCGATTTGGGGCAAACCGCGGATCATGGAGATGTATCTGAACGTGGTGGAGTTCGGCCCGGGCGTCTACGGCGCCGAGGCCGCCAGCCAGCACTTCTTCCACGAGCCGGCGTCGAAACTTTCGGCGGCGCAGGCCGCCCGCCTGATCGCCGTCCTGCCCAAGCCGCTGAGCTGGGACGCCGGCGACCCCGGCCGCTACATCGTCCGCCGCACCCGCACCATCGACGGCCGCATCCTCACCGTCCGCGACGACGGCCTGGCGGCCTGCGTGGGGCTGTAAGTGGGCCAGGCCCGATCTGAGCCCCGTCTTGCTTCAAGCGCCCAACGGGCGTATCCCCCGCCGTTCATAAAAATCAGGAGATTTCCGATGGGTTACCGGGTGGCCGTCATCGGCGCCACGGGCAATGTGGGCCGCGAGATGTTGACGATCCTTGAGGAGTTGAACTTCCCCGTGGACGAAATCCATGCCGTGGCCTCGCGCAAATCCATCGGCATCGAGGTCAATTACGCCGACCGGCGGCTCTATTGCGAGGACATCGACAAGTTCGATTTCTCGAAGATTGACCTCGCCCTGATGAGCGTCTCGGGCGCCTTTTCGCGTGAGTGGTCGCCGAAGATCGGCAAGGCCGGCGCCATGGTCATCGACAATTCGTCGGCCTGGCGGATGGACCCGGACGTGCCGCTGATCGTACCGGAAGTGAATCCCGACGCGATCATGGACGCGCGCAAGAAGAATATCATCGCCAACCCGAACTGCTCGACCGCGCAGCTGGTGGTGGCGTTGAAGCCGCTGCACGACGCGGCGAAGATCAAGCGGGCGGTGATCTCGACCTATCAGTCGGTCTCGGGCAGCGGCAAGGCGGCCATGGACGAGCTGTGGGAGCAGACCAAGGCGGTCTATTCGCTGGGGGCGACCGCGCCGAAGGTCTATCCGAAGCAGATTGCCTTCAACGTCATTCCCTTCGCCAACAACTTCATGGACGACGGCTACACCGACGAAGAGCACAAGATGTGGGACGAGACCCACAAGATGATCGATCCGGCGATCAAGCTGACGGTCACCTGTGTGCGGGTGCCGGTGTTCGTTGGCCATTCGGAAGCGGTGAATCTGGAGTTCGAGCGCCATCTGGACGAGGACGAGGCGCGCGATATCCTGCGCGAGGCGCCTGGCGTCTCGGTGATCGATAAGCACGATCCCACGGGCTACATGACCCCGAAAGAGGCGCAAGGCGAGTTCGAAGTCTTCGTCAGCCGCATCCGCAACGACCCGACCGTCGAGCACGGCCTGAACCTCTGGGTGGTGTCCGACAACCTGCGCAAGGGCGCGGCGCTGAACGCCGTGCAGATCGCGCAGCTGGCCGACGAGCGCGGTCTGCTGGGCGCCCGGGCGCGGGTCGCCGCCGGCTAGACATTGATCGCCGCTACGGAGGCGCCGCCGCGACCGCGTCGGAGACGCCGCCGATGGCCGCGGCCAGGGCCAAGCGCGGCGAGCGGTCCTTGAGGCGAGCGGCGGTGAACAGGGCGGTGAGTAGGTCGCCCGTGCCGTTCGGCGCGGTTCGGGCGCGAGGATGGGTCGCCAGCAATGCCCGCTTGGCGTCCACGTAGACCACGCCGATGTCGTCGCCGGCCGGGACCGATGAGACCAGCACCGGGCCGATCAGCGCCCGCGCGGCATTGATCGTACTCTCGACGCCGTCGACCGGCACGCCCGCCAACCGCGCCAGCTCCCACACGTTGGGGGCGATCAGGTCGGCGCGGGGGACGAGGTCGGCGGCGATGGCCGCGGCGACATCCTCGCGCACATAAAGGCCCTTGCCCGTGTCGCCCATGACCGGATCGACCACCATCAGCGCCTTCGGGCTGGCGACGCGCATGGCATCCAGGGTCCGCGCCGCGATGGCCACCTGGTCGACCGAGGCGAAATAGCCGCAGATCACCGCGTCCAGCCGGCCGAACACGCCGTGCGCGTCGATGGCCTGCAACATGGCGGCCATGGTCTCGGCCTCCACCGGCTTGCCGCCGGGGGCTCCCCATCCGGGATGGCGGCCGAACAGCACCGTGGGGACCAGGATCGGCTCCATCCCCAGCCTGGACAGCGCCAGCGTCTGCATCCCGCCCCCCACCCGGCTGGCGGATACGAAGCTGGAGAGGATAAGAACGGTCGGGATGGCCCGCGCCCTAGTAGCGGTAGTGGTCCGGCTTGAAGGGGCCGTCCTGGCCGACGCCGATGTATTCCGCCTGTTCGCCGGTGAGCTCGGTCAGGTGCACGCCAAGCTTGGCCAGGTGCAGCCGGGCGACCTTTTCGTCGAGCCGCTTGGGCAGGGTGTAGACCTGCTTCTTGTAGGCCGCGGCATTGGTCCAGAGTTCGATCTGGGCCAGGGTCTGGTTGGTGAAGGAGGCGCTCATCACGAAGGACGGGTGGCCAGTGGCGTTGCCCAGATTCACCAGCCGGCCTTCGGACAGCACGATGATCTTCTTGCCGTCGGGAAACTCGATGTGATGCACCTGCGGCTTGATCTCGTCCCATTTGAAGTTGCGCAAGGCGGCGATCTGAATCTCGGAATCGAAGTGGCCGATATTGGCGACGATGGCGTTGTTCTTCATCGCCCGCATGTGCTCCAGCCGGATCACGTCCTTGTTGCCGGTGGCCGAGACGAAGATGTCGGCGTCGGGCGCGGCCTGCTCCAGGGTGCGCACCTCATAGCCTTCCATGGCCGCCTGCAGCGCGCAGATCGGGTCGATCTCGGTGACGATCACCCGCGCGCCGCCGTGGCGCAGCGACGCGGCCGAGCCCTTGCCGACGTCGCCATAGCCGCAGACCACCGCGACCTTGCCGGCCAGCATGACGTCGGTGGCGCGGCGGATGGCGTCGACCAGGCTCTCGCGGCAGCCATAGAGGTTGTCGAACTTGGACTTGGTGACGCTGTCGTTGACGTTGATGGCGGGGAAGGGCAGTTCGTCGCGCTCGGCCATCTGATACAGGCGATGCACGCCGGTAGTGGTCTCTTCGGAGACGCCCTTGATGGCGTCGCGAATGGCCGAATAGAAGCCGGGCTTTTCTTTCAGGTAGCGCTTCATCACCGTGTAGAGCGCTTCCTCCTCGTCGTTGTTCGGATGGTCGAGCAGGCTCGGGTCGGCCTCGGCCTTGGGGCCGAGGACGGTGAGCAGGGTGGCGTCGCCGCCGTCGTCGAGGATCAGGTTCGGATAGCCGCCGTCGGCCCATTCGAAGATGCGGTGGGCGTAGTCCCAGTATTCCGCCAACGTCTCGCCTTTTTCGGCGAACACCGGGACGCCGGTGGCGGCGATGGCGGCGGCGGCGTGGTCCTGGGTCGAGAAGATGTTGCAGGAGGCCCAGCGCACCGTCGCGCCAAGGGCCTGCAGGGTCTCGATCAGGACCGCGGTCTGGATGGTCATGTGCAGCGAGCCGGCGATGCGCGCGCCGGTCAGGGGCTTGTCTTTGGAGAACTCCTGGCGAACCGCCATCAGGCCGGGCATCTCGGTCTCGGCGATCTCGATCTCCTTGCGGCCGTAAGCGGCGAGCGAGAGATCCTTGACGACATGGTCGGCCACGAGCGGCTCCTTACAGAATGCGAGAGCGGCTCTATAGCGGGCGACGCGGGAGGGGGCAACAAGGATATAAGGAAATCGTTATATGTATGTCCTCACCCGTAGGGGAGGATCAAGAGCGTAGCGCGCTACCGCTCCTCGTCGAAGCGGCCGGCGATCAGTTCGGCCAGGGCGGCGACGGCGGCTTTGGCGTCGGGGCCTTCGGCGATGATGTCGATCGAGCAGCCGGGGCCGGCGGCCAGCATCATCAGGCCCATGATCGAGCGGGCGTCGACGCTCTGGCCGTCGCGGCTGACGGCGACTTCGGCGTCGAACTCGCTGGCCAGCTTGACGAACTTGGCCGAGGCGCGCGCGTGCAGGCCCCTCTCATTGAGGATTTCGACGGTGAGAGCGGCTTTTGCCAACGCGGACCGCTACTTTTCGCCAGCCAGCACGTAGGAGGCGACGGAAATGTATTTCCGGCCGGCCTCCTGGGCGTGGGCGACGCAGGCCGCCAGCGGCTCGCGGCCGCGCACGCTGGCCAGCTTGATCAGCATGGGCAGGTTCAGTCCGGCGATCACCTCGGCGTGGGTCTGCTCCATCACCGAAATGGCCAGGTTGGAGGGCGTGCCGCCAAACATGTCGGTGAGCAGTATGACCCCCTGACCGGTATCGACGCTGTCGGCGGCGGCCAGGATATCCTTGCGGCGCTGCTCCATGTCATCTTCCGGGCCGATGCAGACGGCGAGCACGCCGGCCTGCGGTCCCACCACATGCTCCATGGCGGAGATGAACTCCGCCGCCAATCGCCCGTGCGTGACGATCACGAGGCCGATCATGTACGAAATCTCACGGGACCCCTCCCGCGCCCGCCGAAAACCCAGCCAGCGCGGGCCGTTTGATACGCCTGTTGTGGCTTGAGTCCAACAGGCTCAGGGCGCGACCGAGTTTCGCGGGCGCCGAAGGCTCACGCGCTGCGATGGCGATGAGTGGGATGGTCAGGCCCAGAAAGGCCTGGGCGGCGGGTTTGGGCATGCGCTCGACGGCGCCAGGCTCGATGCAGCGCGCCGCCAGAGCGATGGCCGCGACGGCCCTTTGCGGCGTGCCGATGACGCCCAGGCCGCGCGCCTCGATCAGCCCCGCCAGCGCATCCGGCGCGCGGCCCCACAGGCGACCGCCGCTGACCCAGACCAGGGTGCGGTCGTCGGCGATCAGGGTCCAGCCCTGGTCCAGCATCCTTAGCGCCAGGTCGCTCTTGCCGGCGCCGGACGGGCCCTCTATCAGCACGCCGCGCCAGCCGCCCGCTTGAAACCGCGCGATCAGACCGGCGTGGCGGATCATCCGAAGGCCCAGATCATCCGAAGCCCCCAACTACCCGAAGCCGATATCGGGCAGGCTGATCACGAAGCGGGCGCCCAGCGTCTGGCCGTCCGCGGCGGTGCGGTTCTCGGCGTGGATCTTGCCGCCGTGGGCCTCGACGATCTGTCGGGCGATGGAGAGGCCAAGGCCGGAATTGCCGCCGAAGGCCGCACCCTTGGGCCGGGCGGTGTAGAACCGCTGGAACACCGTCTCCAGATTCTCCGCCGGCAGGCCGGGGCCGTCGTCCTCGACCGTGGCGATCGCCTGGCGGTTGGCCCGTCGCAAGGTCAGGCGCACCTCCGGGGCGGACGCGGTGGTCAGGACGCTGAACGATCGGGCGTTATCGATCAGGTTACGGAACACCTGGCTCAAGGGGCCCTCGCGCACGCGGATCATCACCGGCGGCCCGTCCGGCGGGGTGAACCGCACCGGCGGCTCGCCCGGATTGGAGGACCGGCCGTAGAGGTCGGCCAGTTCGGCCAGCAGCCCGCCGAGATCCAGCGGCCGCGGCGCCTCTCGCGACAGCTCCGCGTCCAGCCGCGAGGCGTTGGAGATGTCGGTGATCAGGCGGTCCAGCCGGCCGACGTCCTGCTTCAGGATATTGGTCAGGCGCAGGCGCGCCTCGGCGTCGGAGATCAGGTCGAGGGTCTCGACCGCCGAGCGGATCGAGGTGAGCGGATTGCGAATCTCATGAGCGACGTCGGCGGCGAAGCCCTCGATAGCGTCCATCCGTTCCGAGAGCGTCTGGGTCATGGTTTCCAGCGAGCGAGTGAGCCCCCCCAGCTCGTCCTCCCGCGCTGCGATGTCGGGCAGGGAGATGGCGCGGGCGTGCTGGGCGGTGACCCGGTCTGCGGCCCTGGCCAGGCGCATTACCGGCTGGGCGATCAGCCGGCTGAGCAGATAGGAGGAAACCAGGTTGACCAGGATGGCGATCAGGATGAAGGGCAACAGGGCGCGCCGCTGATCGGCGACAATCTGGTCGACGTCGCCGGACTCCAGGGTCAGCACGCCGAGCACCGCCTGGACGTTCTGGATCGGGATCGACACCGAGACCACCCGACCGCCATTCTGCGCCGGGCGCAGCCCCGCGACGGTCTGGCCTTTCAGAGCTTCCTGCACCTCGGCGTCCAGCGCCGCGCGCGCATTGGCGGCGTTGGCCTGTTGGCCGCCGGAGTTGAGCAGATCGATATGGAATTGGATATGACCAGGCTTGGCGATCGGCGGCAGGGGGTGGGCCTCGATCCGGTCGTTCAGCACGTAGGAATCGGCGATCAGCTGGCCTTGGTCGTCGAACACCCGCGCCCGCTGCGAGCCCTGGATGAACAGCAGCTGCAAGGTCTCGCGCGCCCGCTCGGCGTCGAGCGCTGGCGCGGGATCGCCGACGGCGGCGGCCTGTACGATGACGTTGGCGATGAACCGCCCCTGGGTGGTCAGGCCGTCGATCTCGGCGGTGATCAGGCCGCGGCGCAGCTCGTTCAGCACCAGGGCCCCGCCGATCAATATGGCCAGGCCAAGCAGATTCAGCGCGATGATCAGCCGGCCGAGCCGTGAGCCCGGCAACCGAAAGCGCCGCTCGGGCTTATCGCCCGCGGACTCAGGTCTCGCGGTAACGGTAGCCGACGCCATAGAGGGTCTCGATCGCGTCGAATTCCTGATCGACCTGGCGGAACTTGCGCCGCATGCGCTTGATGTGGCTGTCGATGGTGCGGTCGTCGACATAGACCTGATCGTCGTAAGCCGCGTCCATCAGGTTATCGCGGCTTTTGACGAAGCCCGGTCGTTGCGCCAGCGACTGCAGCAGCAAAAATTCGGTCACGGTCAGCTTCACCGGCCGGTCGTCCCAAAGACAGTCGTGGCGAGCCGAGTCCAGGGTCAGCCGCCCGCGCTTGATCGACTTGCCGGCGGCGGCGCCCGTGTCGCCTTCCGAGCCGTCGGCGCGGCGCAGCACCGCCTTCACCCGCTCAATCAGCAGCCGCTGGCTGAAGGGCTTGTGGATGTAGTCGTCGGCGCCCAGGTTGAAGCCGAGGATCTCGTCGATCTCCTCGTCCTTTGAAGTGAGGATGATCACCGGCAGCTCCGAGGTTTGCCGCAGGCGCCGCAGGACCTCCATGCCGTCCATGCGCGGCATCTTGACGTCGAGGATGGCCAGGTCGGGCGGGTCGCTTTCCAGCGCCGCCAGCCCCGCCGCGCCGTCGTAATAGCCCTTGACCTTGTGGCCGAGGCTTTCGAGGGCCAGGGAGACGGACGTGACGATGTTCTCGTCGTCGTCCACCAGGGTGATCTTCGCCATAGATGGGTCCTGAGCCGGAAATTCGGCGGGAAAACTAATGGTTGCGGCCAACAGGAGCAATGACGGGCTGGCGAAACTGTGGCGCTTATCCGTCTCAACCGCGTCTTAGGCAGCGAACGTCCGCCTAGGCGAAGACCTGGGCCAGCGTGTCGGCCTCGCCGGACTTGCCGCTGAGCTGACGACAGACCGCCACGACGATGGCAGAGCCGATCGGTATGCTGAACGTGTAGGTGAGCGGGTAGGCCAGCACCGGTGCTGAAAGTCCCTGGACGCCGAATTCTCTCAGGAATCCAAACATGAAACCGCCGATCAGGCCGCCGACGAAGCCCACCATAAGGCCGAGGACCCCGACGATGATCGATAGGCCAAAGATCGGCCATCGCTTGCCGCGGGTTAGCTCGGCGCTGCGCAGCAGGCTGGCGACCGGCGAGCCTTGTTCGATCACCAGCGCCGGGGCCGACACCCACCAGGCGACGCTCAGCATCACGCCCGGAACGATGAAAACCAGATAGCCAAGATCGACCGCGGCGGCGCGGATCAGCTCCAGTGCAAGCAGCGGGATCCAGCAGCCCAGTCCGGTCGCCAGGCCTTCGCTCAGCGATAGGCGCCGGCCGTCGAAGAAGGCCATGGCGCCCCGCATGATCGCGGCCTGCACGACGCAGCTGGTGACGCTGACGGGAAAGCTTCGCGCGAAACCGATCAGGAAGCCGCCAAAAACGTTGGTTCTGGAAAGGGCGTGCCGGGCGACCAGCCGATCCACCTCCCAGGTCGACGCCACCGAGGTCAGCCGGACGAAGACGATCGAGACGACCAGATAGGCCGCTCAATTCTGCCGCGGTACGCCGGCCGCGTCGCTCGCTGATCGCCTGCCCGACATCGAGTCTGTCCGGCTCCGCTCACGCCATGTTCGGCCCCGCCCACGCCGCCCTGGCCCTCAGGCCGCCGCTCCACGTTGCACGTCCGGGGCGGGTCGGCTATCCCGCGCCTGCAAGGCGACGGCGGAGTCTGATCACATGCAAGGACTGGTGACGGTCTTCGGAGGCTCGGGCTTCATCGGCGCCCAGGCGGTGCGGGCGCTGGCCAAGCGGGGCTTCCGCATCCGCGCGGCCATGCGGCGGCCGGGGCGCGGCTACCGCCTGCGCATGCTCGGCGACGTCGGCCAGATCGAGGTGGCTCAGGCCAATGTGCGCGACCCTGCCTCGGTAGCCCGCGCCCTCGACGGCGCCCAGGCCTGCGTCAACCTGGTTGGCGTGCTGAGCGAACAGGGACGCCAGCGGTTCCAGAGCGTCCACGCCATGGGCGCCCAGGTGGTTGCCGAGGCCGCGGTCAAGGCCGGGGTGGGCCGCTTCGTGCAGGTCTCGGCCATCGGCGCGGCGCATTACGCCCTGTCGAAATACGCCCGCAGCAAGGCCGAGGGCGAGTCTGCGGTGCGCAAGCTTCTGCCCGAGGCGGTGATCCTTCGCCCCTCGATCGTGTTCGGGCCGCAGGACGACTTCTTTAACCGCTTCGCCCGCATGGCCGTCGCCTCGCCGGCGCTGCCGCTGATCGGCGGCGGCAAGACGCTGTTCCAACCGGTGTTCGTCGGCGACGTGGCCGCGGCGATCGCCCAATGCATCAGCGATCCGGCGACCGAGGGCCGCACGTTCGAACTCGGCGGACCTGGCGTTTACAGCTTTGAGGCGCTGATGAGGATGATCCTGGCGGCGATCGAGCGAAAGACGATGCTGCTGCCGATTCCTTTCCCGGTCGCCAGCTTGATCGGCATGGCCGGCGACCTGCAGGCCATGGTGATGAAGCCGGTCCTGACCACCGACCAGGTCGCTTCGCTGCGCGCCGACAGTGTGGTCAGCCCCGCCGCGGCGGGGCTCGCGGCGCTGCGCGTTACGCCGACGGCGCTGGAGGCGGTGCTGCCGACCTATCTCGGCCGCTACCGCAAGAACGGCCAATACGCCGACCTGGTCGAGCAGGTTCCGCAAGTCCTTAGCGCCTGACTCAACCAGGTTTTCGGCGGTGCGTTCGGTTGCGTAAGTCCTTAGCTTGACTCCTAAATAGCCAAATAGCTAAATAGAGCCATGGACGTGTTTTCAGCCCTGGCGGACCCCACCCGACGCGAGATCGTCGCTATGCTGGCGGCGGGCGAGCGCAACGCCGGCGACATCGCCGGCCGTTTCGACATGGCCGCGCCCTCGGTGTCGCGGCACCTGAAGGTGCTGCGCGAGAGCGGCGTGGTCAGCTACCGCCAGGACGCCCAAGCGCGCATCTACCGGCTGGAGCCGGAGGGCCTGCGCCAGGCCGAACGCTGGATGGCCGAGCAGCTCGGCATTCTCGGGGCGCGGTTCGACGCCCTCGGCGCCCATCTGGACCGCATGAAAGAGCGGGGCGACTGACATGGCCGAGCTCGCGCGCTTCATCGACCGCTTCACCATTGAATATGTTCGCACCTATCCGCACCCGATCGAACGGGTCTGGCGGGCGGTGACCGACCCGGCCGAGGTCGAGACCTGGTTCATGAAGGCGCGGTTCGATCTCCGCGCCGGCGGCGCCTGGCTGCTCGGGGTGGAGGAGCACGGTTTCGCCGGCGTCATCACCGCCCTCGATCCGCCGCGACGGGTGCGCTTCGCCCACGGGCCGGGGATGCCGGGCGGCGAGGGCGGCTATCTGCAGTACGAACTCTCGGAGGTCGCGGACGGCACGCGGCTGGTCTTCGTCCAGCACTTCACCCCCGGCGCGACCTATGCCCCGACCCCGGACGATCCCGGCGGCGACCTGCCGGCGGGGCCCGACACGCCGTGGAAGCCCGGTTTCGTCGGCGGCTGGCACGAGTTGTTCGACGCCCTTGGCGATCGGCTGGACGGCGTCGAACCGGGCAGCCGGCTGCCGCCCACCCATGTCAGCGAAGTCGCCGGGGTCTGGGCGCGCGGCATGGTCGGCGAAGGCGCCTTTGATCAGGCGACGGCCGATCGCTACCGGCTCGGCCTGCGGCGCGAGGAGGAGGCGGTCGTGCTGAACGGCCTCTATCGCGAGCACATCAAGGCGGCCTGCCCGCCGGCCGGACAGGCGAAGGGGGTCTGACATGGCTGATGACGACCTCGCCCGCTTCATCGACCGCGAGACGATGGAATATGTCCGGGTCTATCCGCACCCGATCGACCGCGTCTGGCGCGCGATCATCGATCCGGAAGAGTTCGCTGTCTGGTTCATCAAGGGTCGGCTCGATCCGCGGGTCGGCGGCCGCTTCTGGTTCGGCGACGACGGCTTTCAGGGCGAGGTGCGGGCGGTCGAGCCGCCGCGGCTGCTCCGGCTCGGCGACGACAAGGGCGACACCTTTCAGTACGAACTGACCGCCGTCGCCGGCGGAACGCGGATGCGGTTCATCCACCACATCCCGCCCGGCGCCTTCATCGAAAAGCCGGACCCGACCGACGGGCCGGAGACCTCGTGGGACTACGGCGGCGACCTGCCTGGCGGGCTGGATACGCCCTGGCGGCCGGGCTTCGTCGGCGGCTTTCACGACATGTTCGATCAGCTGACCGACTTCCTGGGCGGCGCGCCGCAAGGCTCGCGGCTGCCGGAGACCGAGTTCAGCGCCTTCGTGAAAAAGTGGGCGACCAGCGCGCCAGGTCAGCGCGTTCTCGCGCCCGAGCAGGCCGAAGACCGCGACCGCGTCTATCGCGCGCTGCGCTCTCGCGAGCGCTGGTTCGAACTGATCAGGCTCTATCGCGACCACATCAAGGCGACGATCCCGCCGGCCTGAGGCCGTCAATTGGGGAGGACCGACATGGCCGAGGCCGAACTGGCGCACTTCATCGACCGCTTCACGGTGGAATACGTCCGCACCTACCCGCACCCGATCGAGCGGGTCTGGCGGGCGATCACCGATGCGGCGGAGTTTCGCGCCTGGTTCATGCCGGGCCAGATCGAGCCGCGGGCCGGCGGCGGCTTCGCCTTCGCCAGCGGCGGCTGGACCGGCGAGGTGATTGCGTTCGATCCGCCGAAACTGGTTCGCCTGCGCAACGCTGGCGATGAGGTCGGCTACTTCCAATACGAGCTCGACGAGGTCGCCGGCGGGACGCGCATGCGCTTCGTGCAGCATTTCTCGCCCGATGGCGTCTACGGTGAGCCGG
>DASQSO010000400.1:0-2011 GCA_035642335.1 Caulobacteraceae bacterium | reverse complement strand
CATCGCGCTGCGCCTGGGCAAGATGTTCGGCGACGGCCCCGACATCTGGTTGAGGATGCAGGCCGCCTATGACGTCAAGACGGCCGAACCGAAATTGCGCGAACTGATCAAGTCGATCCCGACGCTTGAGGTGGTTTAGGCCAATGCGCCGGGCCGCCGCGCGCGCTATATCGGGGCCATGGCGACCAAGACCCCTCCCCAGAACAACGACGAATTCTTCGCCGCGGCGGCGAAGGAGCCGCCGTTGCCGGATGGCGGCGAGCCGCTGGTGCTGTTCGACGAATGGATGCGGGCGGCCGAAGCGTCCGAGTCGAACGATCCCAACGCCATGAGCCTGGCCACGGTGGACGCGGACGGCCTGCCCGACGTGCGCATGGTGCTACTGAAGGGCGTCGATGCGCGGGGGTTCGTCTTCTACACCAACACCGAGAGCGCCAAGGGGATCGAACTGGGCGGCGATCCGAAGGCGGCCTTGCTGTTCCATTGGAAGTCGCTGCGCCGGCAGGTGCGGGTGCGCGGGCCGGTGGAGGCGGTGACGGCGGACGAGGCCGACGCCTATTTCGCCAGCCGTCCGCGCGGCAGCCAGATCGGCGCCTGGGCCTCCGACCAGTCGCGCGCCCTGCCCGACCGGCTGGCGCTGGAACGGCGGGTCGCCGAGTTCGGGCTGAAGTTCGGCATCGGCAAGGTGGCGCGGCCGCCGCACTGGTCTGGTTACCGGGTGCTGCCGACCGCCATCGAGTTCTGGCGCGACCGGCCGTTCCGGCTGCACGAGCGGCTGGCCTTTTCGCGGGCCGAGCCGGGTGCGGCGTGGACCGTGGCGCGGCTTTATCCTTAAGCGGGTTTGAGCGATAAAGTCGGCGGTGAGCGGCCCTGAATGCGGTCGTCGGCTATGAGGAAACACCCATGCAGGGCTTGATGCAGACTTGGCCGCTGACGGTCGACAAGATCATCGACCATGCCAGGAACTGGCACGGCGACCGCGAAGTGGTCTCGCGCTCGATCGAAGGGCCCATCGTCCGCACCACCTATGGCGCCATCCACGAGCGCGCCAGGCGGCTATCCAACGCGCTCCTGGCGCTGGGGATCAAGCCGGGCGACCGGGTCGGCACCCTGGCCTGGAACACCGGCCGGCACATCGAGGCCTGGTACGCCATCATGGGCATAGGCGCGGTTTGCCACACCCTGAACCCGCGCCTGTTCGCCGACCAGCTCTGCTACATCATGAACCATGCCGAAGACCGGGTGATCTTCGTCGACCTGCCCTTCCTGCCGATCCTCTGGGAGCACCGCGACCGCCTGACCAAAGTGGAGAAGATCATTGTACTGACGGACCGCGACCACATGGCGGGCGCCGCCCATCCGGGCGCGCTCTGCTTCGAGAGCCTGATCGAGGAGCATTCGCCGGACGTGGTCTGGGGCGGCTTCGACGAGCGGACGGCCGCCGCCCTCTGCTACACCTCGGGCACCACCGGCAACCCGAAGGGGGTGCTGTACGAGCACCGATCCACCTTCCTGCACACCCTGGTATCGCTGCAAGCCGACGTCCTGGGCGCGTCCAGCCGCGACAACATATTGGCGGTGGTGCCCATGTACCACGCCAATGCCTGGGGCCTGAACTTCTCCGCGCCGGCCGCCGGGGCCAAGCTGGTGCTGCCGGGCTCGAAGATGGACGGGGCGTCGATCTTCGAGCTGCTGGAAACCGAGGACGTCACCTTCTCGGCCGCGGTGCCGACAGTCTGGCAGATGCTGCTGCAGCACATGCGCGCCAACAATCTCAAGCCTTCGAAGCTGAAGCGGGTGATGATCGGCGGCTCGGCCGTACCCGAGGCCCTGGTGCGCGCTTTCCGCGACGACTACGGGGTCGAGGTGGTGCACGGCTGGGGCATGACCGAGACCTCGCCGCTGGGCACCCTCTCGAGCCCGACCGCCGCGGTCGCGGCCATGGACCCGGAGGCGCAGCTGCGCTTTGCCCTGAAACAGGGCCGTCCCCCGGCCGGCATCGAGCTGAAGC
>DASQSO010000399.1:0-4221 GCA_035642335.1 Caulobacteraceae bacterium | reverse complement strand
CTCGGCGACGATCTCGCGCAGGTGGACGGGTTTGGCCAGGACCTTGGCGCCGGGCGGCGCGCGATCACCGGCCGAGAGCGCAACGGCGGCAAAGCCGGTGATGAACATGATGCGCAGGGCCGGCTGGCGGGCGGCGGCGATGCGCGCCACCTCGATGCCGTCGATCCCCGGCATGACGATATCGGTCAAGAGCACGTGGAAGGCCTGGTCGAGCGCCTCGATGGCGGTCTCGCCATCGGGGCAAGCCACCACCTCATAACCGGCGCGCTCCAGGGCGCGGGCGAGGAATCCGCGCAGGGAATCGTCGTCTTCGGCGAGCAGGATGCGGATAGCGGCGGGCTGGGCCATGGAACCGGAACTGCCTCGACGGTGGAAAGACGGCAAGCTTAGCGGCCGATGTGTAAACCGGCGATAAAGCCCGATGTCGCGGCTGTCGCCGAACTCCGTGGGCGGACCCTCGTTGACCGCGGCTAACGCAACGTTCGATAGTGGCGCCCATGACCGCCTCCGCCGTCGCCTCGACCGCCCGCGCGCCCCTGGTCTGGTCGCAATCGGCCGAGGCCCCGTTCACGATTCGTCGGCCGGCGCGGGCCCAGCCGCTGGTCTTCGCCTCGCCGCACTCGGGCAGGCTCTACCCCATGGATATGATGGCGGCCTCGGCCCTTGACGCCGACGCCATCCGCCGCTCGGAGGATGCCCTGGTCGACGCGCTGATCGAGGCGGCGACCGACCACGGGGCGACGGTGATCGCCGCCTCCTACGCGCGCGCCTACATCGACGTTAACCGCGAGCCCTATGAGCTCGACGCCTCCATGTTCGAAGACGAACTGCCGGATTTCGCTCGGGGACGGTCGGCTCGAGTGGCCGCCGGACTCGGCTCGATCGCCCGCATCGTCGCCGAGGGCCAGGAGATCTACGCCCGCAAGCTCGCCTTCGCCGAGGCCAGCGAGCGGATCGAGACGGTGCACCGGCCCTATCACGCCGCCCTGGACCAGCTCTTGAACGAGGCCGTGACGGAATTCGGTTTTGGCGTGCTGATCGACTGGCATTCGATGCCCGCGGCGGCGGCGCGCACCCTCGGCCAAAGCGGCGATATCGCCAGCGCCGGCGCCTGCGACCTGGTGCTGGGCGACCGGTTCGGCGCGGCCTGCGCGCCACAGATCACCGCCCTGGTGCAGGCCGAGTTCGAGGCCATGGGCTATCGGGTGGCGCGCAACGCCCCTTATGCTGGCGGCTACACCACCGAATTCTATGGCAAACCCCAGGCGAAGCGGCACGCCCTGCAGGTGGAGATCAACCGCGGCCTCTATCTGAACGAGGCGAGCTTGGAGCCGCACGAGGGGTTTTCGCGGCTGAAGACCGATCTGGAGCGGGTATTCACCGCGCTTGCCGCCATGGCGCGCACCCGGCGACTCTAGCCCCGAAAACAAAAACGGCCGCGCCTTTGCGGGCGCGGCCAGTTCATAGGGAGGAAACGCCCAGGAAGGGCAGAAGCGTCAGGGACGCCTCACGAGCCGATCTATACGGTGCAGCGCACAATGCCGCAACCAAAAAAACGCTGGGGGCTGATAATTTCTTTGGCCAGATTCACAGTTTTCGTTATTTCGTAAGCCGTTCCTGTATTTCTAATTCGTTAGCAGCGTCATGTTGCGTCGCACAAACAGCGCCGTCGCCTTGGGGTGGTCATCCCCGCTCGCCTCGTTTAGAAGCCATCGCGCGCCGCCGCCGGCGCCCAACGCAGCCCCCATGTCCCTTCGCAACATCGCCATCATCGCTCACGTCGACCACGGCAAGACCACCCTGGTCGACCAATTGCTCGCCCAATCCGGCGCCTTCCGTGCAAACGAGGCGCACGCCGAGCGCGCCATGGATTCCAACGACCAGGAGCGCGAGCGCGGCATCACCATCCTGGCCAAGTGCACCTCGGTGCTCTGGCATGGCGAGGCGGGCGAGACCCGCATCAACATCATCGACACCCCAGGCCACGCCGACTTCGGCGGCGAGGTGGAGCGCATCCTGGGCATGGTCGACGGCTGCGTGCTGCTGGTTGACGCGGAGGAAGGCGTCATGCCGCAGACCAAGTTCGTGCTCGGCAAGGCGCTGAAGATCGGCCTCAACCCCATCGTGGTGCTGAACAAGGTCGACCGGCCGCACGCCGATCCGGACCGGGTTCTGAACGACGCCTTCGACCTGTTCGCCGCCCTTGGCGCCACCGACGAGCAGCTGGACTTCCCGCACCTCTACGCCTCCGGCAAGCAGGGCTGGGCGGTGAAGGACCTGAACGATCCGCACGAAAACCTGGCGCCGCTCTACGACCTGATCGTCAGCCACACGCCGCGTCCAGCGGCCGAGGCCCGCGCCAATGAGCCGGCCAGCGTGCTGGCGGTGCTGATCGAGAGCGATCCCTTCCTGGGCCGGCTGCTGACCGGCCGAGTCGATGCCGGCAAGCTGACCCCCGGCATGACCGTCCACGCCCTGTCGCGCGACGGCAAGGAGATCGAGCGCGGCCGGATCACCAAGATTCTCGCCTTCCGCGGCCTGAAGCGCCAGCCGATCGAGGAAGCCGACGCCGGCGATATCGTCGCCATCGCCGGCCTTTCCAAGGCCACCGTCGCCGACACCATCTGCGCGCCGGAGGTGCTGATTCCGCTGCCGGCCCAACCGATCGATCCGCCGACCATCTCCATCACCGTCTCGGTCAACAACAGCCCGCTGGCCGGCCGCGACGGCGACAAGGTGCAGAGCCGGGTGATCCGCGATCGCCTGCTGCGCGAGGCGGAATCCAACGTCGCCATCAAGTTCAGCGAGACCGCCGACAAGGACGCCTACGAAATCTCCGGCCGCGGCGAACTGCAGCTCGGCGTCCTGATCGAGAACATGCGCCGCGAAGGCTTCGAGGTGGCCATCAGCCGTCCGCGCGTGGTCTATCAGACCGGCGAGAACGGCGAGCGGCTGGAACCGATCGAGGAAGTGGTCATCGATGTCGACGACGACTATTCCGGCGTGGTCATCGAAAAGCTTTCCGCCCGCAAGGCCGAGCTGAAGGACATGGGCCCGTCCGGCGCCGGCAAGACCCGCCTGACCCTGGAAGCGCCGTCGCGCAGCCTGATCGGCTATCAGGGCGAATTCCTGACCGACACCCGCGGCTCCGGCGTGATGAACCGGGTCTTCTCCCACTACGAGCCGTACAAGGGCGCCATCGAAGGCCGCCGCAACGGCGTTTTGGTCTCGACCACCGACGGGGACCTGGCGGCCTTCGCGCTGTGGAACCTGGAGGACCGGGGGATCATGTTCGTGGGCGCCGGCGAGAAGGCCTATCAGGGCATGATCATCGGCGAGAACAGCCGCTTCGACGATCTCGACGTCAATCCGATGAAGGCCAAGCAGCTGACCAATGTCCGCGCCTCCGGCAAGGACGAGGCCATCCGCCTGACCCCACCGCGCCGCCTGACCCTTGAGCAGGCCATCGCCTATATCGGAGACGACGAGCTGGTCGAGGTGACGCCCAAGTCCATCCGTCTGCGCAAGGCGGTCCTGAACCCCAGCTTCCGCAAGAAGCGGATGCGGGAAGAGGCTTAAGGGCGCCCGCCCGGGCCGCGCGTCCGTTCAGGAAATCCCTGACACCCCTCCGCCCCGTGCTTTACTCTCCGCATGCTTCGCCGTCACAGCATCAGCCGATCGATCCGCTCGAACAGCGCGTCTGCAGCGCGCGTCCGGGCGGCTCCCGCGGGGTTGCTCTGATGGCTGGTGAGGCATGGAAAGCGCGGGCGGGGGATCGCGTGCGGTTGAAGTCGGGCGGCGCGGTCATGACCGCCGAACGGGTCGGCCACGGGGTCGAGCATTCCTCCGCGCGATGCGTCTGGTTCGACGCGCTACAGGGCCTGCACAGGGAGTTCATCGGGCTCGACGCCCTCCATCTCGTGACCGCGGAGGAGTCTGCCAGCACCGATTGTCCAGAGGTAAGGATGGCCGGCGACAACCACCACCACCACAACAACAACAACCTACGCTAGCCATCCTTTCCTCTGGACAATCGCCAAGGCCGCACCGCCAAGCCGGGCCACCGGTGGCGGCCGCGCGCCCGTGAATGACGGATTGCGTCGATACGATCACATCCAAGACGCCGTGATCGGTCCAAACCCGCCCGTGGGTTCATGCGAACGCCCAGAGCAGGCTCGGGCCGAGGGCGGCCATGACCATGGCCGCGGCCAGGCTGGCCAC
>DASQSO010000398.1:0-4903 GCA_035642335.1 Caulobacteraceae bacterium | reverse complement strand
TCCGATCGCCCCTTTATCGTCACCTCCGGCGTGCCCTGGGCGCCAGCTTCGTCCGGCGTCAGGGAGACCACGGGGATCTTCAGGCCGCGGCCGATGGCTTCGGCGATGGCCTTCAGCGAAACGCCGTCTTCGCCGATGGCGTGCCAGCGGGCGCCGGCCTTGTGCTGATCGAGGGCCAGCCGGTAGAGCCGGGCGACGTCGCTGACGTGCGCCGCCGGCCAGCCGTTCAGCCCGTCGCCCACATAGGCCGAGACGCCCTTCTCGCGGGCGATTGCGATCAGGGGGGTGACCAGACCCTGCTTTTCGGTGTCGTGGACCTGCGGCAGGCGCATCACCGCCGCGCTGACCCCTTGCGAGAGTAGCGCCATGGCCGCCGGCTCCGAGACGCGGGGGGTCGGTGAATTGGCCGGGCAGTCGGTGTCCTCGGTCATCGCGCCGGCTGGCGCCCAGGGCACGCCGGAGGTGACGATAAAGGGGCGATCGGAGCCGGCGAGCACGGTGCCGATGGTCTCGATGGCGCGCCGGTCGATCTCCGAGTTTTCCTGGAACTTAGAAAAGTCGTGGATGAAGGCGCAGTGGATGACCGCGTCCGACGCGGCCGCGCCGGCGCGCAGGCTGGCCAGGTCTTCGAGATCGCCGCGATGCGGCTCGGCGCCGGCGGCGACGAGGGCCTCAGCGCCCGCCGCCGACCGCGTCAGTCCGAGCACCTGATGGCCGGCGCCGATGAGTTCGGGGATGACGGCCGAGCCGATGAAGCCGGTGGCGCCGGTGAGAAAGACACGCATGAAGACGAGCTCCGGGGTTTGATCGGCGACCACTGTCCATCCGCGCACTATCCTGGTAAAGTGGTGATCTTATCATGGTATAAGATCTAACAGGATGAGCACCGCCGCCGACCCCAATCCGCTGGGGACCTATCTGAAGGGCCGGCGCACCCGGCTGGATCCGGCCGCCTTCGGCCTGGCCGGGACGCGCCGGCGCACACCGGGCCTGCGCCGCGAAGAGGTCGCCCAGCGGGCCAATATCAGCCCGACCTGGTACACCTGGCTGGAACAGGGGCGCGGCGGCGCGGCCTCGGCCGAGGTGCTGAACCGGATCGCCGGCGCCCTGATGCTGACCGAGGTCGAGCGCGAGCACCTCTTCCTGCTCGGGCTCGGCCGCCCGCCCGAGGTCCGCTACCGGGCGGGCGAGGGCGTCACGCCGCGGCTGCAACGGGTGCTCGACGCCCTTGAGCCCTGCCCGGCCCTGATCAAGACCGCCACCTGGGACGTGGTCGCCTGGAACCGGGCGGCGGCGGCGCTGCTGACTGACTTCGCGACGCTGCCGCCGGCCGAGCGCAACCTGCTGCGCCTGGTCTTCCGCGACCCCCGGGTGCGCGCGGCGCACTACGACTGGGACAGCGTGGCGCGGGCGGTGGTCGGGGTGTTCAGGGTCGACGTGGCCCGGGCCGGGGCGGCGGGCGACGCCAGCGCCCTGGTGGAGGAGCTTTGCCGGCTGAGCCCGGAGTTCGAGACCATGTGGCGCGACAACGACGTGCTCGACTACGGCGAAGGCGGCGTCAAACACATCCGCCACCCGATCGCCGGCCCGATCGCCTTCGAACATTCCACCTTCGCCGTCGACGGCCGCCCCGACCTCGGCATGGTGGTCTACAACCCCGCGACCCCGGCGGACGCCGAACGCATCGGATCGCTGATGGCGGCGGGTCGAGCCCTGATCCCTCACCATTAGCCGCGAGCTAAAAGGTCCACTGGTAGCCGAGATAGTAGGTGGTCGGATATTTCACGGCGGCGCCGTCGATGGCGTAGATCAGCCCGCCGCGCCCAGCCGAGAACAGCAGGTGGTGGTGGGGGTCGAAGTCGTACTGGCCGCCGAGGCTGAAGCCGGTGGTCTGACCGCGGCCGACCATGTTAGAGGTCTGGTGAAACACCTCGCCGCCGAGCGCCAGCTGGTCGGTCACCTGGCGCTGCAGCTGCCAGCCGGCGAACCAGTAGTTCCGGTTTCCCGGCCCCGGATTGATCCAGTAGCCGCCGCCGCCATAGCTGCTCCACTTGCCGAAGCCCTTCTGCAACCAGACCGGCAGGAAGGCCTGGACGTCGCCAGCCCCCAGGTTGCGGCGGGCGTCGCCGGTGGGGACCTCGAGCAGCGGGAAGACGCCGACCTCGGGGCGCCAGTCCCCCTCGCCTGGGTCGAGGATACGGTATTTGGCGCCGAGCTCGGTGTCGCCGATCCCCACCCGGCTCGGCTGGCCGGCGGGGCCGTCGTAGGCCAGGTCGGTGATCAGGTGGAGCTGCAGATTAGGCGCGGCGCCATAGTTCACCTCGACGGCGGGGCCGAGGCCGCTGGCGTCGCGGCTGTCGATCGCGCCGTCGGAAAAGATGTAGACCTCCCAGTGACCGGTATCGACCGGCTCCGGATCGTCGGTGATGAAGGGCGGACCGGCCAGGGCCGGGCATGAGCCAGCCAGCGCCAGGGCCGCCGCGGCTGTCGCCGGGCCGTATCGGCGGGTCAAGCTCCGCGCGCCACCCATCCGCCGGTCGCTCTCCCACCGTGAACCCGGACCATCGATATCGCGACGGTGCGGTGCGTTCCAGCGATCGCGTCGCTGAACCGGACCCGCTGGCCGGCGGCGGCGGATCGAAAGGGTTCGTTCGGCGTTATGTCCGGGCGCAATCCCCGCGTCTGGATGGAGAGTTCCGATGGACCGCAAGACCGCAACTATGATCGGCGCCGCCGCGGCGCTGGCCGCCGGGCCCGGGCTCGCCTCGACAGCGGGCGCCGAGACACCGGCCGTGCCCGTCGCGGCCACCTACGCTGAACTGCTTCAGCCCATCCCCAACGCGGTCGAGCGCCTGAAGGCCTCGGACGCCGAGGCGGCTTCACGACCGCCGCGGCTGATCGAGGCGCAGTTCGTCCGGCACCACCACCACCATCATCACCATCACGGCCGGCGCTGGTACCTGGCGAACGGCTACTACTGGTATGGCGGCGCCTGGGTGCTGCGGCACCATCATCACCACCACCATCATCATCACAACCACTACTAGGCGTCGGACCCGGCCACCTAGTCGGCGCGGTCCCGGGCCTTGGCGGCGCGGAACATGCGCCGATAGGTGCCGTCGAAGACGGTGTCGGTGGTCGACAGCCAACGGGTGCCATCCGCCAGGGCGTCGCGGCTTGCCGCTAGCCGCCGCGCGCGCAATTCCCGCTCCGCCGCCGCCTCCTCCGGCATCGGCCGCAGGTCGAGGTCGGGCTCGGCCGGCAGCACGATGACGCTCATGAACGGTTCGCCCTTTCGAAAGATATGGGTGCCGCCCTTGGGCGGGGCCTTGAAGATGCAGAAGAACATCATCGGCCACCATTCCGAGCGGATCAGCGCCGGCACCGCCAGCGGCGTCGTATTGGCGGCATCGGTATAGTAGCGCGGGTGCGGCTCGGTGCGGATCGCCCAGCCGGCCGGGACCTCCAGATCGAGCGCGATCTGATAAGAATAGTAGTCCTCGCCGAACGCGCGGAACGGCGGCCACATCAGGTCGTCAGGCGGCTCGCCCCAGTCGGCGTCCAGCCGCACGCGGCCGCGGAATTTGCTCACCCGCAGCTCCGCGTCGAATGGATATAGCACCTCGACGCCGTACTGGGCGCTCTCGGAGAATGGCGTACAGTGCCAGGGCTGTTCGTGGCTGCCGTCGGCCCTGGGCTGCGCCTGGCCTGCCCAGCCCGGAATGGCCAGCTGGATTGGTTGCGGCGGCGGCCGCTGGCCGTGCAGGCGATACTTCAGGGTTGGCATGGCGGCCTCCTTCCGGCTGGGCGCGGGCGTCTGGTTGAACTCAGATCTCAGCGCCCGGGCGGCGCACCGAGCGCCTTGATGGGCAGCATGCGCCAGAGCACCGGGCGGCCATCGAACTGGTGCTTCAGCGCCCCGGCGACGTGCAGGGCAAGGTTGATGAGCACGATCCAGATCAGGATGTAGACGTGGATGTGGGAGAGTTCATGGCGAACCGGCCGCGGCGGCGCCGCGCCGAACAGGGCCGCAATTCCGGGCAGGTGCGGCCAGGGCAGGCCCCAGAACCTGATCGGCCGCGTTCCCAGCGACTCCAGCGCCCAGCCGGTGAGCGGCAGGGCCAGCAGCAAGAGGTAGAAGACCACATGTGACGTTCGGGCCAGCGTCCGCTCCCAGAGCGGCATTCCTGGCGGCAGCGGCGGCGGGCGGTTGATCAGCCGCACCGCGATCCTGACCAGCACCAGCAGAAATATGGTCAGGCCGACCGAGATGTGCAGCGTCAGGACGGCGGCCTGGGCCGGCGAATGGTCGGGCAGCACCTCGTTCATGTACCAGCCGAGGCCGATCTGGATGAAGATCAGCAAGGCGATGGTCCAGTGCAGGCCGATGGCCGCCGCGCCATAGCGCCGCCTCGCCAGGTCGGTGGACGCCGTCGAAGGCGCGGTCTCGGATTGGCTGCTGCTCATCCCGCCTCGTCCCCGTGTGGCCAAGCCAGATGCAGCAACGCGCCGCGCCGCGATTGGTTCGCCGGGCCGCGGGCAGCGCCTCCACGCCGGCCCGCCTTCGCGCAGGAATACCATTTTAGTTTCACAATTATATTTTGTGAAAAACAAATGATATATTCCGTTCGCTCTAGGTGACCCGGAGACCATCCAACGGCTGCAACGCTGCACGTTCTACCCCCTCAGACCCCGCCCGTAGCGGGGTTCCTTCGCGTGGGTCACACCGGCCATAGGAAGCTGTTGGACCTTCAAGCAGCTGGGCGCTTCCCTTTTGCCTGCAACGACATGAGGTGCTGCCCTCATGGTGGGGAGGACATGATCGAAAGCAGCCACGCGCACTTCCTAACTCAGCGCCACCGTCAGCTTGACGATTTGTCCGGCGTGCCCGAAGTGAGGCGAG
>DASQSO010000397.1:0-3315 GCA_035642335.1 Caulobacteraceae bacterium | reverse complement strand
TCCGCCTTCATGGCGCTCGACGGCCGCCGCCGGCGCCTGGGCCTGATCCTGCTGCGCGAGCGCGGCGACATCAGCGACGACTATGTCGTCGACTGCCTGCTGGCCGAGACCCCGGCGCAGCAGGCGGTCGCCATCGTGCTGCCCAACACCGAGCACGCGCCGGTGCACATCGCCGACGTGATCACCGCCATCGGTAAGCTGCGCAAGGCGAAGATGGACACCCGCGCCATCTCCGCCGCCCTCGGCTACGCCGAGCTGGAGATCAAGCGGCTCGAGGCCCTGGCCGCCGTGCATCTCACGGTGCTGAAGGCCCTGCGCCAGGGCCGCCTGACCTTGAAGCAGGTACGCCTGTTCGCCCGCCTGCCCGACAAGCGCCAGCAGGCCGAGATCGCCCAGACCGCCCTGGACGGGCACTTCCAGGACTATCAGCTGCGGGCCGTGGTCGAGCGCGACCGGGTGACGGTCGAGGACGACCGCTTCACCCTGGTCGGCATGGAGCGCTACGTCGCCGCCGGCGGCCGGGTGTCCTCGGACCTGTTCGGCGAATTTCCGGACCACCTGCTGGACCCGGAGATCCTGCAGGCGGCCTGGCGCGCGCGCACCCAGCCGATCGTCGAGCGTCTGCAGGCGGAGGGCCTGGCCGTGTTCGTCGGCCGCGACGCCGGCTTCAGCGCGCCGGACGGGTTCAACCGCCTGCCCTACCTCTACGAGCGCGACCTCGCCGACGCCCAGAGGACCGCCCTGGCCGAGGCCCGCTACCGGGTCACCGAACTGCAGAGCGCCCTGCAGGACCTCGATCCGTGGGCGGACGATGCGCCGGCGGCGCTCGGGCCCGTGGTCAGCGCCCTGGGCGCCGTCGCCGGCGCGCCGCTCACCACCAGCCGGATCGGCGCGGTCCTGCTGACCCCGTCGGACGGCGCCGGGGTGGCGGCGACCTTCTATTCGGTTCCCCTGCCCGTCGACGACCTGCCGGACGAGGCCGAGGGCGAGGACGGCGATGACGATGAGGCGGGCGTCGGCGCCGGCCGCTATGGCCGGGCGTTCAGCGACATCGAGGTGCCCCAGGCCGACGTCGACGTGGAAGGCTCAAGCCACGTCTTTCACGAGACCCGCACCGACGTGGCCACCCGCGGCCTGATCCGCGACCTGGCCGACGATCCCGGCGCGGCGCTGACGGTGCTGATCGCCCAGCTGTTCAAGCAGCTCGGCCTGCAGTCCAGCGGCGCCCTGGACGGCGCGGCCGCCCAGATCTCGGCGACCCGCTACCGGCGCGGCTCCACCCCGCCGATCGCGGCGCTCGATGGGGCGATCTATGGCCGGCTGGAGGCGCGGCGCGCGGCCTACAAGGCCTCGGGCCTGCGGCCCATCACCTGGGTCGAAACCCTGGCGCACGGGGAGAAGATGGCGCTGATGGCGGAGCTGACCGCCGTCTCGCTGAACCTGTGCGAGGGCCGCACCACGTCCGTGCGCCACGGCGCGCGGGCGGAGGCCGCCGAGATCGCCGCCCTCTGCGGCGCCGACATCTCGGCCCACTGGACGCCGGACCAGGCCTATCTGGCGGTCCACTCCAAGAAGCAGCTCGCCGCGCTGCTGGAGGAGATGGGCGTGGACGACGACCGGGCCAAGACGCTGAAGAAGGACGACCTGGTCACCTTCGTGGCGGACTGCGCCGCCGAACGGCAGTGGGCGCCCGCGGCCCTGGCCTGGGACCAGCCGGAGGCGGACGAACCCCCGGCTGAGGCCGACGCTGTGGTCGAGCCAGATGAGGCGTCGCCGGACGATGTCGAGGCCGGACCGTCGGCCGACGCGATCGCCGCCTGACCCCTTGGGTCTCACCCCACCCGACAGCCCGGCCCGCGCGGCCGGGCTGTCGCCTGTCTGGAGGCCGAGATGGCCGACTATTTTACTGAGTTTTCCTGCATCCTCGACGTCGGGTCTTCCGCCAATGTCGTCGCGGCGCTGGCCATCCTCGCCGACATGGCCGCCGCGCTGGAGGCCGACGACGGCCTGGCCCTGGGCTTCGCCGCCGAGGGGTCCTTGAGCCAGCCCTCGGCGCTCTGGCTGCGTGATGACGGCGGGTATGGCGAGCCGGAACACGTCATCGCCTTCGCCCTGCGCTGCGCCGAGGCCTTCGGCCTGACCGGCCGCTGGGGGTTCTGCTGGGCGGTGACTTGTTCGCGGCCGCGCGAAGACGGCTTCGGCGGCGGGGCCCAGGTCCTGGACCTTGGCCGGCGCAAGAGCCTGGCCTGGACCGACTGCAGCGAGTGGCTGGCCGGCCAGCTCGCGGACGGGGCCGCGACCGGCCCGGGCTGAGGGGGGGTGAAGGAAGGGAGGCGGACGGGCGAGCCCGTCGGGACTGGAGGGAGGAGCCCTCCGCGGCGGGTGACCGGAACCCCCGCCATGAACGCCCTGCTTCCCCTGTTCGCCGCCGCCGGCGCCGACGACGACCATCGCCCGGCCAACATCCTCGCCGCCGCCCGGGCCCTGACCCCGCAGCTGAACCGCTCGCGCCCGCTGGACCGGCGGCTGGTGGCCAATGTGATGACCACCACCTTCGGGGGATCAGACACCGAGGGCGCGTGGCTCTGGCGTGACGCCTACGACGCCATCGAGGCGGCCCTGGTCCTGCAGCTGCGGCGCCTGGCCCCGCAGCTCGGCCGCCTGGAGGACGCGCCGGCGCAGATCGTCGCCCTCCTGGCCAGCCTCGCGGATCTCGGCCTGACCCACACCCGGCGCAGCGAGGAGCAGGTGGCGCTGGACCAGTTCTCCACCCCGCCGCAGCTCGGCGCCCTGGCGGTCCTCGCCGGCCAGGTCCGTCCCGGCGACCAGGTGCTGGAGCCCTCGGCCGGCACCGGCCTTTTGGCCATCCTCGCCGAAGCCTGCGGCGCCGCCCTGACCCTCAATGAGGTCTCGGCCGGCCGCTTCGGCCTGCTGGAGGGCCTGTTCCCGGCCGCAGCCCGCGCCCAGCACGACGCGCGGCATCTGCGCGACCTCCTGCCGGGCTCCGGCGGCTTCCAGGTCGCCCTGGTCAATCCGCCGTTCCAGTCCCTCGAGGCGCACCTTCTGGCCGCGCTGGACTGCCTGGCCGACGGCGGCCGCCTCTCGGCGATCGTCCCCGCCCGCCTGTTCGAGGACGCCGCGGCCATGACCGCGCTGGCCGCGCACGGTCGTGTGGTGCTGCGCCTGGCCTTCCCCGCCCGCGCCTACGCCAAGCACGGGACCTCGGTCGACACCGCTCTGCTGGTCATCGATCGCGGCGCGCCCGCCGGCGACATCCTCGCCGTCGTCAGCGCCGAGACCCTGGCGGATGCGGCC
>DASQSO010000396.1:0-2733 GCA_035642335.1 Caulobacteraceae bacterium | reverse complement strand
GCTGGAGCCGCACGACGCGCTTCAGCCGCTCGAGCGCGTTGGCCAGCGGGCCCCGGGCGATGTCGATGACGGCGAGGGAATAGGGCGCGCGGAAATCGCCCGGATTGCGCGCCTCGACGGTCTCGTAGGCCCGCGCCGCCTCGTCCAGCTGGCCGGCGTCGTACAGGGCCCCGGCGGCGTCCAGCCGCTCGGTGACCTCGGCGGGCGTCAGCGGCGCCTTCGATCCGGTCATGACTCTCCCTGGCCAGACGGCGGCAGGCCCCTTCCTTAAAGGAAAAACCGCTTCTCAAGAACCAGAACGCGATTTTGATCGCCGCGCCTTAGGCCAATCGCGGCCCAATGTGATAGGGCCGTGCGCTGAGCAATCAGAGGACCTTGGCCAATGCTCCCAGCCGATATCGCCACGCCCCGCAACGACTGGACCCGCGCCGAGGTCGAAGCCCTGTTCGATCTGCCCTTTGCCGAGCTGGTCTTCATGGCCGCCAGCGTCCACCGGGCCTGGTTCGAACCGACGGAGATCCAGCTTTCCCAGTTGCTGTCGGTGAAGACCGGCGGCTGCGTCGAGGACTGCGGCTATTGCAGCCAGTCGGCCCATTTCGACACCGGGCTGAAGGCGACCAAGCTGATGGAGCCCGAGGCGGTCGTCGCCCAGGCGGCGCGGGCCAAGGCCGGCGGGGCGCAACGCTTCTGCATGGGCGCCGCCTGGCGCGACCTGAAGGACCGCGACCTGCCGAAGCTGGAAGCCATGGTCGCCGGCGTCAAGGCGCTGGGCCTGGAGACCTGCGCCACCCTCGGCATGCTCGAGCCGCACCAGGCCGTGGCGCTGAAGGCGGCCGGCCTCGACTACTACAACCACAACCTGGACACCGCGCCGGAGGACTATGGCCGGGTCATCACCACCCGCGTCTATCAGGACCGGCTGGACACCCTGGAGCATGTGCGGGCGGCGGGAATGAGCGTCTGTTGCGGCGGCATCGTCGGCATGGGCGAGACCCGCGGCGCGCGCGCCGGGCTGCTGCACGCCCTGGCGACCCTGCCGGCGCATCCGGAATCCCTGCCGGTCAACGCCCTGGTGCCGATCCCCGGAACGCCGCTGGGCAAGAGCCCGCCGCTGGACGGGCTGGAGTTCGTGCGCACGGTCGCGGTGGCGCGGATCGTCTGCCCCAAGTCGGTGGTGCGCCTTTCCGCCGGCCGCGACGGGATGAGCCGTGAGCTGCAGGCGCTGTGCTTCCTCGCCGGCGCCAACTCGATGTTCATCGGCGGCAAGCTCCTGACCACCGCCCTGCCCGGCCAGGACGAGGACACGCGGCTGCTCGCCGACCTGGGCATGCGGCCGATGGCGGCCGACCGGCAGCCGAGCCTGATCAGCTAGCGGCCAGCAGAAAGGGCCGGACGAGGTGATCGTCCGGCCCCGGGTGGATGCTCGTCGTTCGGCCTACCGGAAACGATACTGAAGCTCGCCGCCGACCGTCATCGGGAAGGTTAGGCTCTTGCTCGAGACGACATCTAAGGGCTGCCCGGCGGGCGATATCCGGGCCGCGGTGACGATGTCGTATCCGAGCTCGTTGCCGACGTTGTTCACGAAGGCGCTGACGTTGTAGCGGCCCTTGGCGTCGTCCCATTCCACCCGCACGTTGCCCTGCGCATAGGACGGCGCGAGCGCTTGCGGGATGTTGAAGACCGAACCGAAAGTTGAGTCCTTCCAGATGAAGGACCCTGAAAGGACCAGGTTTCCAAGGTCGAAATTCAGCGTGTAGGTCGCGTTCAGCGAGATTTTGTTGTGCGGCGTTTCCGGCAGGTTCGAACCCACGAGATTCACCAGCTGAATCCCATTGACCGGGGCGGGGCAGCCCCCCGTTTTCGAGCCTGGCAGGATAGCCTGGGGATCGACCGTGTCTTCGAAACACCTGCCGCCTGCGTTGACGATCGTGGCGGTCAGATAGGTGTACTGGGCGGTCAGGACCAACGGTTGGAACGGGTGCCAGATTCCCTCCAGTTCGACGCCATAGGTATGGACGGACGGAATATTGAAGATGTCGTTGAACAGGATGCCGCTTGAGTTCTGAATGGTCAGCGGCTGCTGGTCGTTCTGGTAGTTGTAGAAGAAGGCCGCGCCGTTGATCTGGAAGACCGATCCGAAGGTCTTCTTCACGCCGCCTTCGATGGAGTCGACGTATTCAGGCGCGGTTTCCGGGGTGGCGGCGACCTGGCCGCCGTTGAAGCCGCCGGTCTTGTAGCCGCGGCTGTATTTGGCATAGGCCAGGGTGCTCGAATCGGGTTGCCAGGTAAGGGTCGCCTCGCCCGTAAGCGCGTTCCAGCTCGCGCCCAATCTGCGCTGCTCATTGCCGGTGGCGGCGTTGTAGAATCCGACGCCGGTGCCGGGAAAGGGCTTGCCGGTCGCCGGGTTGACAGGAATGGTGGCCAACGGCGTGATATCGATCGCGGGCGTGAACGAGCCGAGGAACGGCAGGCCCAATCCTGGATCGTCGAATGCGATGAGCCTGAACTGTTCGAGCCCGAACTTGTGGTCGTCGGTATATCTGGCCGCAGCTTCGAACTTCCATTCCGGCGTGATCTGCCAGGTCACCTGCCCATAGGCGGCGTAGTCCGCGTAGGTGAGGTTGGTGTCCGTATCGGCTTCGCACCGGCCCGGATTCGGCGCGGTCGGCGCACCCGGTGGGGGTTGCCCTGGCCCCCCCGCGGATAGCGGCGAGCCCAGTTGGGACTGGAAGG
>DASQSO010000395.1:0-3109 GCA_035642335.1 Caulobacteraceae bacterium | reverse complement strand
ACCGCTTAGCTGGCCAAGGCGGGTCGCGCGGCGGTATTGAGGAGCGGGAGAGCCCGAGGCCGTCATGTCAGACAGCAAACCCGCCATCCTCATCGTGCAGCCGCATCTTGGCGCGCTGGCGCCCCTGTTCGAGGCGGAGTTCATCGTCTGGCGGCTATGGGCGGGGCCGCCGCTGGAGGCGGCCGGCGCCATCCGCGCCCTGCTGGTCGCCGGCGAATTCCCCATCGACAAGGCCTTCGCCGAAAGCCTGCCGCACCTTGGCCTGATCGCCTGTTTCACCGCTGGCTATGACGGGGTCGACGTGAAATGGGCGCGGGCGCGCGGCCTGAAGGTCAGCCACTCGCCAGGGGTCAATCACGAGGACGTCGCCGACCACGCCATGGGCCTGGTGCTGGCCGCAGCGCGCCGCATCGCCGAGGGCGACCGCATCGTGCGCGCCGGCGCGTGGAAGCCGACGGAAAAGACCATCACCGGCTCGCTGGCTGGCCAGAGGCTGGGCGTCGTCGGACTCGGCGCCATCGGCGAGGGTATCGCCCGGCGCGCCGAGGCCTTCGGGCTGAGGGTCTCATGGTGGGGACCGCGCGAGAAGCCGGACGCGAAATGGCCGCGGGCCACCAGCCTAGTCGAGCTGGCGAAGGGCAGCGACATCCTGGTGGTGGCCGCCCGCGCCGATGGCGCCAATACCGGCTTGATCTCGGCCGAGGTCATTGAGGCCGTCGGGCCACAGGGCCTGCTGGTCAATGTGGCGCGAGGCCAGCTGGTGGACGAGGACGCGCTGATCGCCGCCCTGAACGACGGCCGTCTGGGCATGGCGGCGCTGGACGTGTTCGCCGAGGAGCCCACCGCCGCCGCCCGCTGGGCCGACGTCCCCAACACGGTGCTGACCCCGCACACGGCCGGAGCCACGGCCGCCGCCCTGCCGAAAATGGTCGCCCTGACTTTGGAGAACTTGCGGCGGTTTTTCGCCGGCGAAGCCCTGGCCAACCCGGTGGTGGAGTAAGATCAAGCAGAACCACGAACGACACGAACGAACACGAACAAGGCTTTGTCTGCGCTTCGCGCACCCGGCGATCAACGGGCTTCGCACCGCGCGTTCGCGTTTGTTCGTGTGGTTCGTGGTCAGAATTTCCGCATCGACGCCTCGCGGCGCGCGCCAATTTCTGATTGACTTTAGACATAAAGATATCCTTATGTCTATTTATGAGCCTCGCTTCGCGTCAGGTTGTGGAGATGCTGCGGGCCGCCGGGGAGCCGACGCGGTTTCGCATCCTGGCGCTTCTGGCGCGTGAGGAGCTGGCGGTGGCCGAGCTCACCCGCGTCTTGGACCAGAGCCAGCCGCGCGTGTCGCGTCACCTGAAGCTCTTGATCTCCGCCGGCCTGGTGGAGCGGTTTCCCGACGGAGCCTGGGTCTTCTATCGGCTCGCCACCCATGGCGCCCCTCGCGCCTTCATCGACCAGATGCTAGCCCTGATCGACGGCGGCGACGCCGGCATCGCCCGCGACGCGGCCTGTCTCGACGCCGTGCGCGCCGAGCGCTCCAAGGCCGCCGCCGACTATTTCGCCCAGAATGCCGCCCGCTGGGACGAACTGCGCTCCTTGTACGTCTCGGAGGCCGACGTCGAGGCGGCGATCCTGGCCGCCGTCGGCCCCGGGCCGTTCCGCCGGCTGATCGACCTGGGCACCGGCGCCGGCCGCATGCTGAGCCTGCTCGGCCCGCTGGCGCGGAGCGCCCTTGGCCTGGACCTGTCGCAGCAGATGCTGAACATCGCCCGCCGCGCCACCGCCGACGCCGGCCTGGCCCACTGCGAACTGCGCCATGGCGACGTGTTCGCAACCCAGCTGCCATCCGCCTGCGCCGACCTCGTGGTGGTGCACCAGGTGCTGCACTATCTGGCCGATCCGGCCGCGGCTGTGGCCGAGGCGGCGCGGCTGGTCGCCCCCGGCGGGCGTCTGGTGATCGTGGATTTCGCCCCGCATGGGTTGGAATTCCTGCGCGAGGCGCACCAGCACCGCCGGCTCGGCCTCTCCGACGCCGAGATGGATCGTTGGCTGACGGCTGCTGGGCTTGGGCCGGTCGAGCCCGTCAGCCTGCCCCCGGTCGGTGGCGCCGGCCTGACCGTCAAGATCTGGGCCGCCCTGCGCCAGGCCGCTGAACAAAGGAGCGCCGCATGAGCCCCCCCGTCGTGCAATTCGAGAGCGCCCTCGGCCCTGTCGCCCGCGCCGGCGTGCGCCAGGTGGGCCACCAGGCGTGGCCGCAATCGCTGTCCTTCGAGTTCGGGCCGCCGAGCACGCCGGAGTCGGAGGAAAACCTTTGGGCCTGCATCCGCAAGCTTGAGCCGCTGAACCCCGAATTCGTCTCGGTCACCTACGGCGCCGGCGGCTCGACCCGCGAGCGAACCCACCGCACCGTGCGCCGCATCCTGGAAGAAACCTCGCTGAAGCCCGCTGCGCACCTGACCTGCGTCGATGCGCCACGCGAGGAGGTGGACGAGGTGATCCGTGACTATTGGGACGCCGGCATCCGCCATCTGGTCGCCCTGCGCGGCGACCCGCCCGGGTCCCTCGGCGGCGTCTATAGTCCGTGTTCGGATGGCTATGCCAACGCCACCGAGCTGACCAAGGCCATCGGTCGAATCGCGCCGTTCGAGATCAGCGTCAGCCTCTATCCGCAGAAGCATCCAGAGAGCCCGTCGCTCGACCACGACATTGACGTCTTGAAGGCCAAGATCGAGGCCGGCGCCACCCGGGCCATCACCCAGTTCTTCTTCGACATCGACGCTTTCCTCAGGTTCGCCGACAAGGTGCGCAAGGCCGGCGTGACCATCCCGATCCTGCCCGGGATCATGCCGGTGTCAAACTTCAAGGGCCTGAAGAAGATGGCCGCCCGCTGCGGCATTCCGCTGCCGGATTGGCTGAGCGCGCTGTTCAAAGGCCTCGATCGCGACCCCGGCACCCGCCAGCTCATCGCCAGCGCCCTGGCCGCCGAGATGTGCGTGCGGCTGACCGAGGAACGTTTCCGCGATCTGCACTTCTACACCCTGAACCGCGGGCCCCATTCCGAGCTGGTCTACGCGATCTGCCGCGTGCCCGGCTCACGCGGGGAGGCGAA
>DASQSO010000394.1:0-3284 GCA_035642335.1 Caulobacteraceae bacterium | reverse complement strand
CGAACCCCGGCCGCGACGGCCCCTTCAAGCCAGCTCGACGCCCTGTTGAACGCCTTCATCCGCGAGCAGCTGGACCGGTCGCCGGAACAGGTCACCAGCCTGGGGCTGGACAAGGGCCCGCGCGCTGACGCCAAGCGCCATCTGGACGATCGCTCGCTGGCCGGCCGCGACCGCGACCGTGCCGATAACCTCGGCCAGCTGAAGCGTCTCGACCAGGTCGATCGCGCCGGCCTGACCGGCATCGACGCGGTCAACTACGACACAGAAGCCTACCTTATGCGCGCCGAGGCCGGGATCGACCGGGGGTTCGCTTATGGCGATGTCGGCGATGACGGCCCCTACGTCCTCAGCCAGCTGACCGGCGACTACCAGTCCATCCCCGACTTCCTCGATTCCAAGCATGTCATCGAGACCCGCGCCGACGCCGAGGCTTATCTCGACCGGCTGGACGGCTTCGCCGTGGCGCTCGACCAGGAGCTGGAGCGGGTCGCCCACGACACGGCCGCGGGCGCCGCGCCGCCTGACTTCGCCCTGAACGGCGCCATCGGCCAGATGACCAGCCTGCGCGACGAGCCGCCGGCGACGGCGGTGCTGGTGCGGTCGCTGGTCAAGCGGGCGCGGGAAAAAGGCATCGGCGGCGACTACGAGACCCGCGCCAGCCGCATCTATCGCGCGCGCGTCGTTCCCGCCCTCGGTCGCCAGATCGAGGCCATGCGGGCTCTGCTGCCCCGCGCCGTCCACGACGCCGGCGTCTGGCGGCTGCCGGACGGCGAGGCCTATTACGCGGCCATGCTGAGGCGGGCCACGACCACGGACCTGACGCCGGCCGAGGTGCACCAGATAGGCGTGGAGGTGGTGGCGAGCCTCGCCGCCCGCCTGGACACTTTGCTGCGCGCGCAAGGGCTGAACCAGGGGACCGTGGGAGCGCGGCTGCGCGCCCTCTACGACGATCCGCAATATCGCTATCCGAACACCGATCCCGGCAAGGCGGCACTGATCGCCGACCTGAACCTCAAGGTCGAGGCGGTTCAGGCGAGGCTGCCGGCCTATTTCAAGACCCTGCCCAAGGCCAAGGTCGAAATCCGCCGCATACCGCCCTATACCGAGGCCGCCGAGGCGGGCGGCTATTACGAGGAGGGCGCGCTGGATGGCTCGCGGCCCGGCGTCTACTATATCAACCTGCGCGATACGGCCGAGGTCCCGCGCTGGACCCTGCCGACCCTGACCTATCACGAGGCCATTCCGGGCCACCACCTGCAGCTGTCGCTGCAACAGGAATCGAACCTGCCGCTGATCCGCAAGACGCAATGGTTCAGCGCCTATGGCGAGGGCTGGGCGCTCTATGCCGAGCAGCTGGCCGACGAGATGGGTCTCTATGACCACGACCCGCTTGGCCGCATCGGCTACCTGCACGACGCGCTGTTCCGCGGCGTCCGGCTGGTGGTCGACACCGGCATCCACGCCAAGCGTTGGAGCCGCGAGCAGGCGGTCAAATACTATGTGGACGCCATCGGCGATCCAGAGCCCGCCGCGGTCACCGAGGTCGAACGCTACGCGGTCTGGCCGGGGCAGGCGTGCAGCTACATGATCGGCAAGCTGACTTGGTTGCGCCTGCGCGAGCGCGCCAGGACATCGCTTGGGCCCCGGTTCGACATCCGTCAATTCCACGACGCCGGCCTATTGCCCGGCGCGACGCCGCTGACCGTGCTCGACGCGGGGATCGCCGCCTACGAGATGTCGAACCGGGCCTAGGGGGACGGCGCCTCGACCGCCCCGGCCGATTCGACCCCATTGGCCGGGCGGAAGGCCAGGTGCTTGGAGCCGAGGAAGTTCAGGCAGAGGCCGGCGATCGAACCCATGGCCAGCGGAATCAGCAGGGTCCGCCCGAGCGGCGGGAAGAGGGCGATCGCCGCGGTATAGGTCGCGAAATTGGCGGCGGCGCCGATCCCTTGCACCAGCACGTAGATCACCGCCTGCCGCCAGGGCCCGTGATGGCTGGGCCGCCGGAAGGTGAAGGCGCGGTTGAGCAGCAGGGTCGCCACCACCGCGACGGCGAAGCCGGCTACCCAGCCGATGTAGCGGTTCGCCCCGAGCTCATAGACCATCAGGTTCAGCACCGAGGCGTGGACCAGGAAGCCGGCGGTTCCGACAAGGCCGAAGCGGAGAAAGGCGAAGTCGAACCGGCGCTCCAAGGTCGCGACGAGGGGGTGGGCGCGCAGGCGCGCCGCCCACGCCGGAAGTCTCACCCTGGCCGGAACCGTCGAGACGACGGCCAGGGCCGCGCCGAGGGTGGCCAGCCAGGTGATGCGCGCCTGGTAACGCGCGAACGGCCCGGAGAGCGCGCCGCAGACGAAGGCATTGACGAGTACGGCGGCGAGCAGCAGGCCGATGGTCATCATCAGCCGCGCGCGGTCATCCTTCCAGGTGAAGGCGCCGCCAACGACGGCCTCAAGGATGTCCTTGCGGCTCAGCCACCAGCCGATGACCGCCAGCGCGAGCACGAAGAGGCCGCCGTGCAGCCAGAGCGAGCCGTCCATGGTCAGCCTGGCGCCGCAACCCCACTGATCGCGACCGCAGTCGGCGACGTGATTGATCAGCCAGGGGAGGTTGGTCGTGCTCCAATAGGCGTTGGTCAGGTAGTAGTGCGGGTTCCGCAAGGGGTCGTCGAGATAGACCATGGCCAGCTGGTCGCCCCAGTTCTTCAGCGAGGCGAAGGCTTGGCCGAGCGGGTCGGAAGCGACGGCGTGCAGGACGAAGCTGTTCTCCTCCTGCTCCATCTTCAGGCGGTTTTCGTAGGTGGTGACGTTGAAGATGCCCTTCGAGCGATCGTCGGACCAGAGCATGTCCTGGCTGTCGGTGTTCGGCAGCCGGCGGAACTGGCAGAGCGTCCAGGTCGCGCCGGCGCCGCAGGCTTGGCGCAGATAGCGGCGGCCCGGCCCGTCGGCGATCACCCGCATGGCCAGGAAGGGCGGCCGATGCAGCTCGTCGCCGGTCCTGACCTGGACGGATTGACTGTAGCCGGCGTTGATCAGCAGCGTGAGCAGGATCGCGCCGATGACGGTGAACAGGGCCTCTGAAGCCTTTTGTCGCGGCGCCTTGAGCAGCACGAACCCGACGATGGCGACGATCAAGATCGCGATGGTGTCGAGCAGATGCGAGGTGTGAACCACCATGCAGAACGCCAACAGGGCGGCCAGGGCTAGCCGCTCGAGGATCTTCAGGCGCTCCCAGAAGACCAGCATCAGCACGCTCGCCATGACCGCATAGCCGGCGAAGACGTCGGG
>DASQSO010000393.1:0-3423 GCA_035642335.1 Caulobacteraceae bacterium | reverse complement strand
AGGCCGGTGAGCCAGATCAGGGCGGCCGCGATGATGACCCCGACCGAGACGCCGGTGTCGCCGGCCATGTGCAGGAAGACACCGCGCACGTTCACGTCGCCCTTGCTACCGCGCACGAACATCAGGGCGGTCAAAGTGTTGACCACGACGCCCACAGCGGCGGTCGCCATCACGACGCCGGAGTCGACATGCTGGGGCGCGAACAGCCGGTGCGCGGCCTCGATGGCGATGGCGCCGGAGACGAAGACCAGGATGACGCCGTTGGTCACGGCCGCGAGCACCGTCGCCTTGCCAAAGCCGTAGGTGCGCCGCCCGCGCGCCGGCCGGCTGGCCAGCCAGGTCGCGCCGCCGGCCAGCACCAGGCCGAGCACGTCGGACAGATTGTGCCCGGCATCGGCGACCAGCGCCGTCGAGTTGGCGTAGAAGCCGCCACCCGCCTCGATCAGCACGATCAACAGGTTCAGCCCGATCGCCAGCCCGTAGCGCGGATCGCCGACAGCCACGTGCGCGTGGCTGTGGCCGGCGTGGCCGCGGCCGCGGTGACCATGGCCATGGTGGTCATGATCATGCTCGTGGTCGTGCTGGTGGGTGTGCGCGGTCATCGGGGGTGACGCCATAGGTAGATCAGCCGGAGGTCTTTCGCCAGTCGCGAGGCGCGAAGCCCAATTGCCGCCTTGGGGTATCCGCGATAAGCGCGGACCCATGACCATCGATCCGATCGCGCTGGCCCAGGCGCTCATCCGCCGCCCATCGGTGACACCGGCGGACGCCGGCGCCATGGACGTGGTCGAGCAGGCGTTGGGCGAGCTTGGCTTCGCCTGCCGGCGCATGAGGTTCGGCGAGATCGAGAACCTCTATGCGCGACGGGGGACGGCGGCGCCGAACCTCTGTTTCGCGGGCCACACCGATGTGGTGCCGCCAGGAGACGTCGCCGCTTGGCGCGACCCGCCGTTCGAGGGCCGCATCGTCGACGGGCAGCTCCATGGCCGCGGCGCCGCCGACATGAAGGGCGCCGTCGCCGCCTTCATCGCCGCGGCGGCGCGGACCCCGCAAACCGACGGCTCGCTTTCGCTACTGATCACCGGCGACGAGGAGGGCGACGCTATCGATGGCACCGGCCGGATGGTCGAGGCGCTGATCGCCGCCGGTGAGCGGATCGACCACTGCGTGCTGGGCGAGCCGTCCTCGGCCGCCCTGCTCGGCGACCAGATGAAGATCGGTCGGCGCGGCAGCCTGAACGCCTGGATCACCGTCGAGGGCAAGCAGGGCCACGTCGCCTATCCCGACCGTTCGGCCAACCCGATCGCGCCGCTAATCCGGCTGCTCGACCGCTTGCAGTCGCGGGTGCTGGATGACGGCCATGGCGGCTTTCCGCCGTCCAACCTGGAAGTGACCACCATCGACGTTGGCAATCCGGCCACCAATGTCATTCCAGCGCGAGCCTCGGCGCGGCTGAACATCCGTTTCAACCCGGCCCACAGCGGCCAGGGCCTGACCGACTGGCTGCGGATCGAATGTGACGCCGAGGCCGGGGTCTTTTCCGGCCAGGTCGAACTCGTCACCAAACTGACCGGCGAGGCCTTCCTCACCGAGCCGGGGGACTTTGTCGACCTCTGCGCCGGCGCGGTGCGGGAGGTCCTGGGCCGCGATCCCGAACTGTCGACCGCCGGCGGCATTTCCGATGCCCGCTTCATCCGCGCGCTCTGCCCCGTGGTGGAGCTGGGCCTGGTCGGCGCGACCATGCACGCGGTGGACGAATGCGTGCCCGTGGCCGACATCCAGACGCTGACGGAAATCTACCGCCGCCTGATCGAAGGATATTTCGCCGCCTTTCAGTAGGCGACGCTGACCAGATAGAGCCCGTCGGCCGGCGCCACCGGGCCGCAGGCGGCGCGGTCGCGCGCCTCCAGCACCGCGACGAGGTCGGCGGCCGACCAGCGGCCGAGACCGACCTGGGCCAGCGATCCGGTCATCGAGCGCACCTGGCGGTGCAGGAATGACCGCGCGGTGAAGGCCAGCCGCACCTCGTCGCCCTCGCGCCAGACCCTGGCCTCGTCCAGGGTCTTGATCGGCGATTTGGCCTGGCAGTTGATGTCCCGGAAGGTGGTGAAGTCGTGCAGGCCGACCAGGGCCTGGGCGGCGGCATGCATGACCTCGGCGTCGACGGGCTTTTTCACCCGCCAGACCCGGCCGCGCTCCAGCGCCGGCGGACTGACCCGGTTGAGGATGCGGTAGAGATAGCGGCGCTCTCTGGCCGAAAAGCGAGCGTGGAAATCCGGCTCGGCGACCGCGGCGTCCAGGATGGCGATCGGTTCGGCCGCCAGGTGGGCGTTCAGGGCGTCGCGCACCACGCTCGCCTCCCAGTCCTTCTCCAGGTCGATATGGATGACCTGACCCAGGGCATGGACGCCGGAATCGGTGCGGCCGGCCGCCTGCAGGCGCAGGCTCTCGCCGCAGAAGGCCAGGACGGCGCGCTCGATGGAAGCCTGCACCGAGGGCTGGCCGGCCTGGGTCTGGAAGCCGTGATAGGGCCGGCCGTCATACTCGATCCCGAGGCGGTAGCGCGGCATCAGCCCAACCTGACGCCGGCGGAAATGGGAAACCCACGCAGGAAGTCGTCGATGGACTGGGCGCCGCGGCCCTCCCGCTGGGCGCGCAGGATGCGCACCGCGCCGGCGCCGCAGGCGATCAGCAGACGATCGTCCAGCACCTCGCCCGGCGCGCCCGCGCCCCCCTCGACGGTCGAGAGCAACGCCTTGACGCGGATCAGCCGTTCGTCGACGCGGCATTCGAACCAGGCGCCCGGCGCCGGCGACAGGCCGCGGATGCGCCGGTCCACCCATCGCGCCGACTTGCCCCAGTCGATGCGGGTCTCCTTGGGCCTGATCTTCCTGGCGTAGGTGGCGCCATCTTCGCTTTGCGGCGTCTCGACCACGCCGCCGCGTTCGATGGCCGCCAGCGCGCGGGGCAGAAGGTGCGCGCCGATGGGCGCCAGCCGGTCGTGCAGCGACCCGGCCGTCTCCAGGGCATCGATCCGCACCGTCTCGGAGAGCAGGATCGGCCCCTCGTCCAGGCCCTCGGTCATGCGCATGACCTGGACACCGGTGACCGCGTCGCCGGCCATGATGGCCCGCTGGATCGGTGCGGCGCCCCGCCAGCGCGGCAGGAGCGAGGCATGCAGGTTGAAGGCGCCCAGCCGCGGCGCCTCCAGCACCGCGGCCGGCAGGATCTGGCCGAAGGCGACCACCACGGCCGCGTCCAGCTCCAGCGCAGCGAAGTCTTCAATCTCGACCGCGTCGCGCATGGAGACTGGGGTGCGCACCAGAAGGCCGCTCACTTCGGCGAAGGCCTGCACCGGCGAGGGCCGCAGGGCCTGACCGCGTCCGCGCGGGGCCGGCGGCTGCGAATAGACGGCCGCGATCT
>DASQSO010000392.1:0-2770 GCA_035642335.1 Caulobacteraceae bacterium | reverse complement strand
GAGCTGGCGACCAGGCTGATCCTGGAACTCTGCGGCGGCGAGGCCTCCGAGGTTCGCGTCGCCGGTGAAGCGCCCGCAGCCCCCGCCGCCATCGCGTTCGACCCGGCCTATGTCCAGAAACTTTCGGGCCTCTCGCTCGGCCAAGAACAGGCGCTGGAGATCCTGACCGTGCTTGGCTTCGCCATCAGCGGCTCGGGGCACGTCCTGACCGTACAGCCGCCGACCTGGCGGCGCGACGTCGAGGGCAAGGCCGACCTGGTGGAAGAGGTCGCCCGCATCGCCGGCTACGACAGGCTGCCGGCGACGCCTCTGCCCGAGCTGCCGCGCCCGCCCGGCGGCGTCTTGACTAGCCGCCAAGGCCGCGCCGCCGCCGCCCGCCGCGTGCTGGCCTCCCTCGGCTACGCCGAGGCCATCACCTGGTCCTTCATGCCGCGCGCCCTGGCCGAGCGGTTCGGCGGCGGCCAGCCGAACCTCGTCCTGGCCAACCCGATCGCCGCCGAACTCGACTGCATGCGGCCATCGATCCTACCCAACCTGATCGAGGCGGCTGGGCGCAACGCCAACCGCGGCTTCGCCGACGTCGCCCTGTTCGAAATCGGCCCGGTCTTCACCGGCGACCGCCCCCAGGACCAGCGCACCGCCATCGCCGCCGTGCTGGCCCCACATCCGCCGCGACGCTGGGATGGCGGCAAGGCCGACGACCTCTTCGCCCTGAAAGCCGACCTGATGGGCCTTTTGGATCAGCTCGGCGCGCCGGTGGGCTCGCTGCAGGTTGCGCAAGGCGCGGCGGCGTCCTGGTGGCATCCCGGCCGATCGGCCCGGCTGCAGCTCGGCCCCAAGGCGGTGCTGGCCGAGTTCGGCGCCCTGCACCCGGCGGCGCTCGCCGCCCTCGACGCGGAAGGCCCGATCTACGGCTTCGAGATCTGGCTGGAGGTCGTACCGGAGCCGAAGCGCAAGGCGGTCAAGACCCGCTCGGCCCTGGCGCTCTCGGCCCTGATGCCGCTGCGCCGCGACTTCGCCTTCGTGGTCGACGCGGCCCTGCCCGCCGCCGACCTCGTCCGCGCCGTCGCCTCCGCCGACAAGACCCTGATCGACCGGGTCTGGGTGTTCGACGTCTACACCGGCGACGGCGTGGCGGCCGGAAGCAAGTCCCTGGCCCTGGAAATCACCCTCCAACCCACCGACCACACCCTGACCGAGGCGGAGATCGAAGCGCTGTCGGTGAAGATCGTGGCGACAGCGGAAAAGGTGGTCGGAGCCAAGTTGCGCGGCTGACCCCCCTCCGCTCGTTCCCGCGAAGGCGGGAAACCGCGGGGATTAAAGTGTCGCACTTGACCGCCGCAGGGTCAGGGTCACCAAATTCCATGGTCCGCGCCCACAAGGAGCCACCCATGGAGATCAATGGCGTCGCGCATATCTTCATCACCGCCGGAGACTGGCATGCGGCGCGGGCTTTCTACGGCAAGTTGCTGCCGTTTCTCGGCCTGCAGCCTGTGGCCGATACGCCGATCACCTACTATTGCGTCGGCGGCCGCACCGGCTTCGGCGTGCATGCGCCGGGTGCGGGACACGCCGGCGAGCGGTTCGAGCAGGGCATGGTCGGCCTGCACCACCTCTGTTTCCGCGCCCGCACCCGCGAGGACGTCGACGAGGCCCACGCCTTTCTGCGGATGATCGGCGCCCCGATCGTGCACGGGCCACAGGACGACGCCTATGCCCCGGGCTACTATTCGGTGCTGTTCGAGGACCCCGACGGCGTGCGGCTGGAGATCAGCCACGTCCCTGGCCACGGCCTGCTCGCCGAAGGCGGCCCGCACCTGGTCGGCCAGGCGCTGTCCTAGAACGGCAGGATGTGGCGGTCGCGGGTGTAGGCCAGGTAGCCGACATTGGCGCCCAGGCGCAGGCCGACGCCGGCGCGGATGGGGGCCAGGATGACGTCTTCCGCCCGCTGATAGTTCACGCCCAGGCCACCGATGAAATAGGCCGAGCCGTCGACGCCCGGGAAGCGGCGATAGATCATGTCGGGGAACTGCAGATTATAGCAGAGGGTGAAGCTGCGGCTGGCGTTGCCGCCGGCGTCGAAACCGATCGATGGCCCCTGCCAGTAGACCGCCTGGCGCGGCCGCCCCTTCATATAGAGCAGGCCCTTTCCATAGCGCAGCCCGCCGATGAAGGCGCCGGAGACTTCCTGGCCGGCGATATAGGCGGTGGGTTGGCCATTGTCGGCGAATATCCGCTCGACGATCGCCCCGGCGCTTTCGGCGGTGACGCCGAAGAAATCCGAGACCGAGTTGACCAGTTCGTCCTGGCTGTAGGTCGGCGCGGGGCGGTCGGGATAGCTCGGGCCTGGCGGCGGCATCGGCGGACCGCCCACGGGCCGGCCGTCCTGGGGCTGGTCGTCCCGCGGTTGACCGTCTTGGGCCCGCGCCAGGGGCGCGATCGCCTGCGCGCCCAAGAGGGCGGCGGCGGCTGAAACCAGATGACGTCGATCCATGAATCAGAACTCCCCGAATATTGTGCAAATGCTGACGCCGGAATGAGTCCGGTTTACGGCCAAGCCAAGGCCATTTGCCGAGTATAGCGTGGTTGATCTGATTCGTTTTCCTGGAACCCTCGCCCCGCGCCAGCGGGGAGAGGGCAGGGTTAGCGCGTCCGACCGCTGAGATGAATCGAATGTGATCGGTGTGGGGCTTCCCCATTGTGGTGTGAGCTGAATCCATGGAGCTCTTGTGATTCGGGGGGGGCGGAAATGGGCAAGGCGCGTTCGGAA
>DASQSO010000391.1:0-3561 GCA_035642335.1 Caulobacteraceae bacterium | reverse complement strand
CCGTGAACAGATAGACGTTGAGGACGATGGTGGCGGCCAGCACGGCCAGCATGATCGGGCCGGAGTCCAGCGACCAGCGCAGGCCGTGCTCATAGATCCGGGCCATCCAGCCGAAGGCGCGTTCCGAAAGGCGCGACCACCAGGGCTGCTTGTCGCCGCTGGACGGCTGGCCGATGAAATAGGCGCACAGCATCGGCGTGGTGGTCAGCGAGATCACCAGCGAGACCAGGATCGCGGTCGACAGGGTGATGGCGAACTCGCGGAACAGCCGCCCGATGATGCCGCCCATCAGGAGGATCGGAAGGAAGACCGCGATCAGCGAGACGCTGATGGACAGGACCGTGAAGCCGACCTCCCGCGCGCCCAATAGCGCAGCCTGAAACCGGCTCATCCCGGCTTCCAGATGCCGGGTGATGTTCTCCAGCACCACGATGGCGTCGTCGACCACGAAGCCGGTGGAGACCGTCAGCGCCATCAGCGACAGGTTGTCCAGGCTAAAGCCCAGCACGAACATCACCCCAAGCGTGCCGAGCAGCGAGACGGTGACGGCGATGGCCGGAACGATGGTCGCGCGGCCATTGCGCAGGAACACCGCGACCACGGCGACCACCAGCAGCACCGCGATGGCCAGGGTCCGCTCCACATCGTTCAGGGCGGCGCGGATCGAAGTGCTGCGGTCAACCGCCACGGCCATGGTGATGTCGGCGGGCAGCTGGCTCTGCAGCAGCGGCAGGGTCTTTTTGATGGTGTCGACGGCGGAAACGATGTTGGCGCCCGGCTCGCGGGTGATGCGCACGATGATCGCAGGCTGGCCGTTGTAGAGGCCCAGATTATGGATGTCCTCCTGGCCGTCGGTCACCGCCGCCACGTCGGCCAGGCGCACCGCCGCGCCGTTGCGGTAGGCGATGACCAGCGGCGCATAGTCCGAGGCCTTGACGCCCTGGTCGTTGGTGTAGACCTGCAAGCGCTGGTCGCCGTCCTGAACGATGCCCTTGGGCCGGTTGGCGTTTGCCGAGGCCAGAGCGGCGCGGACATCCTCCAGCCCAATGCCGTAGCGGCCAAGCGCGTAGGGGTTCACATCGACCCGCACCGCCGGCAGCGAACCGCCGCCGATGTCGACCTCGCCGACGCCTTTGATCTGCGAGAGCTGCTGCTCGATGATGTTGGAGGCGGAATCGTAGATCTGGCCGGGCGTCTTGGTCTTCGACGTCATGGCCAGGATCAGGATCGGCTGGTCGGCCGGGTTAACCTTGCGATAGGTCGGGTTGGCGCGCAGCGTGGTCGGCAGATCGACGCGGGCCGCGTTGATCGCCGCCTCGACGTCGCGGGCGGCGCCGTTGATGTCGCGGTCAAGGTTGAACTGCAGGGTGATACGCGCCGAATTCAGCGAGCTGGACGAGGTCATCTCGTTGACGTCGGCGATGTGGCCAAGCCGCCGCTCCAGCGGCGTGGCGACGCTGGTGGCCATGGTCTCGGGGCTGGCGCCGGGCAGGGTGGCCTGGACCGAGACCACCGGGAAATCCACCTGCGGCAACGGCGCGACCGGCAGGAAGAAATAGGCCGCGATCCCGGCCATGGCCACGCCGATGGTGAGCAGCACCGTGCCGATCGGTCGGCGAACGAAAGGCTCCGACAAGTTCACGACGGCGCCGCTCCCGGCGTCGCGCCGGCCGGCCCGGGATCGGGTTCGGCCTCGGAAAGATCGGGGTCGGACTCGCCCTTGCGCGGGTTCGGGCCGCGGCGCGAGAGCCTGCGCTCGAGGCTGTCGAACCGCAGATAGATGACCGGGGTGGTGAACAGGGTCAGAAGCTGGCTGACGACCAGGCCGCCGACGATGGAGATGCCCAGGGGTGGCGCAGCTCCGAGCCCTCGCCCCAGCCCAACATCAGCGGCAGGGCGGCGAACAGCGCCGCCAGCGTGGTCATCAGGATCGGCCGGAAGCGCAGCAGCGCCGCCTGGTGGATCGCCTCGCGCGGGCTCTTGCCACCCTCGCGCTCGGCGTCGAGGGCGAAGTCGATCATCATGATGGCGTTCTTCTTGACGATTCCGATCAGAAGAATGATGCCGATGATGCCGATGACCCCGAGGTCCTGCCCGGCCAGCATCAGCGCCAGCAGCGCCCCGACCCCGGCCGAGGGCAGGGTCGACAGGATGGTCACCGGGTGGATGTAGCTCTCATAGAGCACCCCCAACACGATGTAGACGGTTACGATCGCCGCCAGGATCAGCCACAGCTCGTTGCTCAGCGAAGCCTGGTAGGCGCGCGCGGCGCCCAGGAAGGCGGTGGTGATGTCGTCGGGCATGCCGATGGCCTGCTCGGCCTTGACGATCGACTTGACCGCCGTGCCAAGCGCCACATTGGGCGCGGTGTCGAAGGCCAGGTTGGCGGCCGGGAACTGCGCCACGTGATTGACCTGCAGCGGCGCCGACTGGACCGTGACGGTGGCGAAGCTGGAGAGCGGCGTCGAACCGCCCGAGGTGGTCGGCACGTAGATCTGCGCCAGCGAGCTGGGATCCTGCTGGCTGGCCGGATCGGCCTCGAGGATGACCCGGTACTCGTTCGACTGGGTGAAGATGGTCGAGATGATCCGCTGTCCGTAGGCGTCGTAGAGGGCTTCGTCGACGGTCTCGGCGGTCACCCCCAGGCGCGCGGCGGTGGCGCGGTCGATGTTGATCGAGGCCGACAGCCCTAGGCTCTGCACGTCGGCGGAGACGTTGCGCACCTGCGGCGTCGTCGCCAGCTTGGCGACCAGCTTGCCGGCCCAGAGGTTGATCTCGTCCTGGTTCGAGCCCTGCAGGGCGAACTCGTACTGGGTCGGGCCTACGTTGGAATCGATGGTCAGGTCCTGCACCGGCTGCAGGTAAAGGATGATGCCGGCTAGGCTCTGCGCCCGCTTGCGCAGGTCGTCGAGGATCTTGTCCTGCGAGCCGCTCCGCCGGCCGCGCGGCTTGATATTGATCAGCATGCGTCCGGCGTTCAGCGTGTTGTTGGCGCCGTCAACGCCGACATAGGATGAGATCGAAGCGACGTCGGGGTCCTTGAGCAGCACGCCGGCCAGCTGCCGTTGCAGGGTCGCCATGCGGGCATAGGAGATGGTCTGGGATGCCTCGGTCACCCCCTGGATGACGCCGGTGTCCTGGGTCGGGAAGAGGCCCTTGGGAATGATCACATAGAGCAGCGCCGTCAGCAGCAGCGTCGCCACCGCAACGATGATGGTCGCGGCCTGGCGGTCCAGCACCCAGACAAGAGCGCTGTCGTAGCGCTTCAGCACATTGTCGAAGAGCACCCGCGCGCGGCGGCCGAGATCGGACTCCCGTGCCTCTTCCGGCGCGCGCAGCCAGCGAGCTGACAGGGTCGGCACCAGGGTCAGGGAGACGATCGCCGAGATGACGATGGTCACCGCCAGGGTGATGGCGAACTGGCGGAACAGCCGCCCAACCACATCGCCCATGAACAGCAGCGGGATCAAGACCGCGATCAGCGACACGGTCAGCGAGATAATGGTGAAGCCGATCTGTTCCGCGCCCTTCAGCGCCGCGTCCAACGGCCTGTCCCCCGCC
>DASQSO010000390.1:0-6260 GCA_035642335.1 Caulobacteraceae bacterium | reverse complement strand
CCGGCCGAGGTGCCGGTGATGAAGTCGGCCGCCGCGGCATCGACGCCGCCCTCGGCCAGGCCGGCCAGGAGGCCGGCTTCCCAGGCGATCCCCACCGGACCGCCGCCGCCCAACACCAGCGCACGCGACATCGCTTCCTCCCGACTGTTCTGGATTTCACCTTATCGACCGGCCGCCGCTCGGCAAGCTGTGCTTGCCAAGCCGAACCGGAGGGATTTCCATGGCGGCGCTGCATTCGATCGGGAGACTGACATGGCTGACGGGGTCGCCGACGTTCTGAAAGACAAACGCGAGGCTGCGCGCAAAGCCGCCTATGAGCAGCCGCTGGAGACCATGAACCCGGCCCGCGCCGCCTTCTTTCGCGACGATGTCATGTGGCCCTATTTCGAACGGCTGCGCGCCGAGGCGCCGGTGCATTTTACCCCGGACAGCAACTACGGGGCCTTCTGGTCGATCACCAAGTACAACGATATCATGGCGGTGGACTCCAACCACCAGACCTTTTCGTCCGCCTACGGAATCACCTTGCCTCCCAGGCGGACCGAGCCATACGCGGCGGACCGGCGAACGGCCTCGAACTTCATCTCGATGGACCCGCCGAAGCACGACGTGCAGCGCAAGACGGTGAGCCCGGCCCTGGCGCCCTCGGCGCTGGCGTTGATGGCGCCCACGATCCGCGAGCGCGCCGGCCTGATCCTGGACTCCCTGCCCATCGGCGAGCCGTTCGACTGGGTGGACTTGGTATCCAAGGAACTGACCACCATGACCTTGGCGACCCTGTTCGACTTCCCCTTCGACGAGCGGCGCAAGCTGACCCACTGGTCCGACACCATGACCACGGCGACCGGTTTCGGCCCGGTGGCGACCGTGGAGGAGCGCCAGGCGACCATGGCCGAGTGCTTCGCCTATTTCACCCGACTGTGGAATGATCGGGTAAACGCCGAACCGGCCGGCGACCTGATCTCGATGCTGGCCCATGGCGCCGACACCCGCGACATGTCGGAGGAGGAGTTCCACGCCAACGTCACCCTGCTGATCATCGGCGGCAACGACACCACGCGGAACACCATTTCAGGCTCGGTCTTCGCGCTCAACCGCAACCCGGACCAGTACGACAAGCTCCGCGCCGACCTCGGCCTGATCCCCTCGATGGTCTCGGAGACCATCCGCTGGCAGACGCCGCTGGCCCATATGGCGCGTACGGCGCTGGAAGACGTCGAGTTTCGCGGCAAGCTGATCAAAAAGGGCGAGCGGGTGATCATGTGGTACGTCTCGGGCAACCGCGACGACGAGGTGATCGAGCGGCCGAACGACTACATCATCGACCGGCCGAGGCCGCGCCAGCACCTCAGCTTCGGGTTCGGCATCCACCGCTGCGTCGGCAATCGTCTGGCCGAGCTGCAGCTGACCATCATCTGGGAAGAGATCACGAAGCGCTTCCCGGAAATCCGCCTCCTGGAAGAGCCGAAGCGCAGCTATTCGATCTTCGTGAAGGGCTATGAGGAGATGAAGGTGCTGATTCCGGCGCGCTACTGAACCAGCGGCCAGACCAGGGCGATCAAAGGCGCGCCCAGCAGGATCACCAGGATGGAAAGCGGCAGGCCGAGGCGTGCATAGTCGCCGAAGCGGTAGCCGCCCGGACCCATGACCAGCGTGTTGCACTGATGGCCGATGGGCGTGAGGAAGTCGCAGCCGGCGCCGGTGGCTACGGCCATCAGGAAGGCGTCGGGATGCAGATGCAGTTGCCGGGCCAGGGCGACTCCGATGGGCGCGAGCACCAGCACCGTCGGGGCGTTGTGCAGGAAGGGCGCGCAGGCCATGGCGGTGACCATCAGTATTCCGAGAGTGACCAGGGCCGGCGCGCCGTGCAGCAGCGCCGCGAGGCCGGCCGCCACCAGGCCGGTGCCGCCGGTCGACTGGATCGCCTCGCTGAGCGGGGTGAGCGCGCCGATCAGGATCAGCACCTGGGCTTCGAGCGACCCATAGGCCTCTCGCATGGGCAGCGACCCCGTCGCCACCATCAGCACCGCCGCGCCAAAGAAGGCCGGCGCCACCGGGGCGATCTTCACCGCGATCAGGATCATGGCGACGGCGAGGATGGCGATCGGCAGATAGCGCCGCCGCGCGCCGCCCACCTGCACGTCCCGCTCCACCAATGGCAGCAATCCTAAAGACCGCAGCGCCCCAGGCAGCGCCTTTTCGCCGGCCTGCAGGATCAGCACATCGCCGGCCCGCAGGGTCAGGTTGCGTAGCTTCTGCGATATCCGCGCGCCGCTGCGGCTGACCGCCAGCAGGTTGACACCGAACTGCTGCTGCAGCGAAACGCGCGCGGCCGAGCGGCCAACCAGCACCGACTCGCCCTGCACCACCGCCTCGATGGAGCGCATCTCCTCGCGGGCGTCGGCCCTGTCGACCTCCTTGCCCTCGCGCTCGTGGACCAGCGGCGTGCGCGAGAAGACCGCGTTCAGCGCCTCCTGGTCGCCTTCCAGCACCAGGGTATCGCCAGGCTCGAGTCTGCGGTTGGCGCGCGGGTTGGCCGAGCGTTTGCGGTCGCGGATCAGGGCGGTGGCCTTCACGCCACCCTCGGCGAGCTTCAGCGCGCCGAGGGTGGCGAGTTCGGTCGGCCAGGTCTCAGGCAAGCTGGCCTCGGTGGCGTAGGGCGCACCCAGCTCCTCACCCATGTCGGTGGAGCCCTGGCGGTTGCGGGGCAGCAGCCTCCAGGCGAAGCTGACGAAGATCAGGCCGATCCCGGTCAGGGCCAGGCCGACCGGCGCGAAGTCGAACATCTGGAAGGGCTTGCCGAGCGTCTCTTCGCGCACCTGGCTGACGATGATGTTGGTCGAGGTGCCGACCAGGGTGACTAGGCCGCCCAGCAGCGACATGAACGACATCGGCATCAGGATGGACGAGCGCGAGGTCCGGGTGGTGCGGGTCAGCCGGATCGCCACTGGCATCAATATGGCCAAGGCCCCGACGTTCTTGGTGACCATGGACAGCAGCGCCGTCGACCCGGCCATGACCGGCGCCTGGGTCGCCGAGGTCTTCAGGCGTGACAGCAGCGGCTGCAGCAGCTGTTCGATGACGCCGGAACGCGCCACTGCGGCGCTGATCACCAAGGCGCAGGCGATGATCACCACCACGTCGCTGGTGAAGCCGGAAAAGGCGCGCTTGACCGGCACGACGCCGACGCTGACTCCGGCCAGAAGCGCGATGAGCGCGATGACGTCGTAGCGGAAGCGGCCCCATGCGAACATCGCGACCGCGACGCCGACAATGGAGAAAGCGAGCGTCTGCGGCAGTGTCATCGGCTCTCCGGCAAAGCTTGGCTCAGCATAGAAGCCTTCGCGCGGGCGGGGGTTCCGCGGAGTCGAACGGTTGAACGTCACGATCGCCTGAGTGTTGGAAGCCTTGCAACCGATGGAGACCGTCATGGTCAAGCTGAAAGCCAAGGCCCGCAATAAACTGCCCGCCGAGGATTTCGCCGAACTCGACCAGCGCGCCTACCCGATCGAGGACAAGGCCCACGCGCGCAACGCCAAGGCCCGCGCCAGCCAGGCCGTGAAGGCCGGCCGCCTGTCCAAGGCCGAGGCGGCCAGGATCGACAAGAAGGCCGACAAGGTCCTGAAGGGCTAGACTGGCTCGGCGAGCAGGGTTTTACCGGCTGACGACCGTGTCGGCGCTGCTGGTGAGCAGCACCTTGGGCGCGCCCTCGACGTTCAGCGAGGCGGTCAGCATGACCAGGACCCACAAGGTCAGCGAGATGGCGCCGCCGATCCTGGCCCGGCGTGGCATCCGGGCTTCCGCCTTCAGCGCGCCGTCCATGGCCCATTGGTGGAAGACTATGGCGTTGAGCAGGCCAAGCACCAGGAAGAGCAGTTTCAAGGTGAAATAGGCGTGGCTGCCCACGTGCAGCGGATCGTAAAGGAAGAGCGCGACGCCGGTGACAAGGCTGACCGCGAAGGTCCCATAAAGCCAGGGAATGATGAGCCGGGTGAAGCTTTGCAACGGAGCTGAGGCGCGCACCCCCATCAGCCGCAGGTCCAGCACAACGATGCCGCCGAAGAAGGCGCTGACTGACAGCACGTGCACGGCGCGGATGATGAAGTGCCAGGGCTGCAGGGCCCAATGCAGGTCGCGGTTGTCCATAGCGATCAAGAGATCGGATGGGATGCGAAAACCCGCCAGGGCCTGGGATGGGTCGAACATAAGCTCCGCCAAGGCCCCCGCGCGTCGTTGCGCCCGGCCCCGTCGCTTGTTATTAAAAACTATTCTCATTCGCAACCAGCTGGTCGGCGCCGTGCGGCCTTTCGCGTTTCTTAAAGTCCTGTTCTCGTCCGGCCTCGCCGTGGGTTCGAGCTTCGCCGCCGGTCAGGCCACGGCGGACGCGCCGCTGCAGCTCAGCGTGCAGAACCACCACTTCACCCCAGCCGTCATCACCGCGCCGGCCGGCCAGCGGTTCATGATCCAGGTACACAACCTGGATGGGACGCCGGAAGAGTTCGAGAGCTACGACTTCAAGGTCGAGAAGATCATGGCCCCCCACGCCACCATCATCGTGCCGGTGGGAGCGCTGAAGCCGGGGAACTACGCCTTCTTCGGCGACTACAACCCAACCCTGGCCAAGGGTGTACTGCGCGTCACGCCGGGGGCGCGCTGACATGCTGGCCAGCCTGCTCATCGTCTTTCGCGAAGTGCTCGAGGCCGGGCTGGTGGTCGGCATCGTCTTCGCCGCCACCGAGGGCATCCCCGACCGCACGCGCTGGATCGCCGCCGGCATCGCCGCCGGCGCCGCCGGCGCCAGCCTGCTGGCCCTGTTCGCCGGGGCGCTGTCCAACGCCCTCTCCGGCGAGGGACAGGAGTATTTCAACGCCGCGGTCATGCTGGCGGCGGTGCTGATGCTGGGCTGGCACCACCTGTGGATGGCCGACCACGGCCGCGAGCTGGCCAAGCAGCTGAAGACCCTTGGATCGGAGATCAACGCCGGCCGCGCCTCGCTGATGGCCATGAGCATCGTCGTCGCCCTGGCCATATTGCGTGAGGGCTCGGAGGTGGTGCTGTTCCTCTATGGCATTGTCGCGGCCAGCACCGACGGGCCGGTGGCGCTCTTCCTCGGCGGCGTCGGCGGGCTGGTGCTGGGGGCTGTGGTGTCCTTCGCCCTCTATCGCGGCCTTGTCGCCATTCCGACCAAGCGGCTCTTCCAGGTCACCGGCGCGCTACTGACCCTGCTGGCGGCGGGGCTGGCCGGCCAGGCCTTCGCGACCCTGGCCCAGGTCGGCGCCGTGCCGACTCTGGGCGACGAGATATGGAACACCGCCTGGCTGCTGCGCGACGACACCCTGGTCGGCCGCGCCCTGCACGTGATCACCGGCTACACCGATCGGCCGTCGGGCATCCAACTCCTGGCCTATGGCGTGACGCTGGCGGCCTTCGTGGTCGGCGGCAAGCTGATGCACCGGGCGCACGAGCGCCGCCACCGTCCTATTTTGAAGGAACCGTCCAATGAACACGCTTAAGGCCTTCGGCGCCGGTCTGGCGTCCGCGGCCATGGTCACGGCCGCGGCCCAGCCGGCGGCGGCGCGCGAGTATTTCGTCGGCGGTCCGGTGCATATCCAGGACATGGAGATCGTCGCCAACTATCTGGTCGGAGTGCAGATGGCGCCGATGACCAAGAGCATGGTGATGAGCGGCCCGAACGTCATCCACTTGGAGGCCGACGTCCACGCCACCGCCGACAACAAGTACGGCTATCCGGACGGGGCCTGGGTCGGCTACCTGACCATCCAATACCTGGTGCAGAAGCTGGGCGCGAACTGGCATGCCGCCGGGACCTTGAAGCCTATGACCGCCAAGGACGGCCCGCACTATGCCGACAACATCCAGATGGCGGGACCGGGCAAGTACAAGGTGACCTACCGCTTCATCTCGCCGGAATCGAACGGCTTCTACCATCACATCGACAAGGAGACTGGCGTCCCGAGCTGGTGGGCGCCGTTCTCGACGGCCTTCGTCTTCGACTATCCGAAGAAGTAAGGACCGCTTCGCTGTCTAAGGATTTTTGAACCACGAACAAACACGAACGGGGTCTGCCCCTGCGGTCGCGACTGGCTTTGAGGCGGAGCTGGCCGGCCATCACTCTTGTTCGTGTTGGTTCGTGTTTTTCGTGGTTCAATTCTTTTCGGCTTCGCCGGTTCAGCTGCCGGTCGAGGTGTAGCGGCGGACGCCGAAGCCCCAAGCCCAGAACGAGGCGGCCAGGAAGGCGA
>DASQSO010000389.1:0-4885 GCA_035642335.1 Caulobacteraceae bacterium | reverse complement strand
AGGGGCGGCCTGGCGCTCAGCGGTTATCGTCCTGAGGCCGGGGATCGTCTCGCGGCGCGGCGTCGGCATCGGGCGGTGGGACGTTACCGGCGAGCGGTTCGACTGTCGGCGCCGTCTCGCCATCGGCCGCGCGCCCGAAGTCGTTGGAAAGGCCGTCATAGAAGTTCGAGCGCGTGTCCTCCCGCGGCGGCGCGTCGGAGGCGGCTATGTCGGCGACCGTCTGGTCCGCCGGCGTCTCGGCCGGCAGGGCGAAGTCGTGGATCGGCACATTCTGGTGCGCGGCGATCATCATCCGCCGCCAGATCTCGGCCGGGACCTCGCCGCCGGTGACCCCGCGGGTCGGGTCGCCGTCGTCATTGCCGACCCAGACCCCGCAGACCCAATCCGGGGTGAAGCCGACAAACCAGGCGTCCTTCCAGTCCTGGGTAGTGCCGGTCTTGCCCGCCGCCGGCCGGCCGAAGGCGGCTCGCGTGCCGGTGCCCATGGTGATCACGCCCTCCATCATCCGCACCATCTCGCCGGCGGCCCCAGCGTCATAGACCATGACGCCGGCGGACGGCGCGTGGGAGAAAAGGACGTCGCCGCGCTGGGTGGCGATCTGGTCGATCACATAGGGGTCGTTGCGCAGGCCGCCCTGCTGGAAGACCTGGTAGGCCGAGGTCAGCTCCAGCAGGTTCACCTCGTAGGTCCCGAGCGCGATCGAAAGCTGCGGGTCGTCGGGAATGCTCTTCAGCCCGAACCGGTGGGCGATCTCGGCGATCTTGCCGGCGCCGACCTCGCTGGCCAGCCTGACCGCGACGGTGTTGATCGAATGGGCCAGGGCGACCGCCACCGTCACCGGTCCGCGATAGCCGCCGCCGTAGTTGCCTGGCGACCAGAGGCCGATGCGAACGGGGGCGTCGTCGCGGGTGTCGGTCGGCTTGACCCCGTTCTCCAGCGCCGCGGCATAGACGAACGGCTTGAACGACGATCCCGGCTGGCGCTCGGCTTGGGCGGCGCGGTTGAAGGCGGAAAGCTGGTGATCGCGGCCGCCGACCAGTGCGCGGATCGCCCCGTCGGGCGCCAGCAGCACCAGCGCGCCCTGGTGGATGTTGGTTCGCGAGCCCTCGCTGTCGATGGTCTCGCGCACCACCGACTGAGCGGTGGTCTGCAGGCCCGAATCGACCGTCAGCTTCACCACCAGATCGGGCGCCTGGCCGCCGGCGATCTGCACCGCCTGCGCCGCGGCCATGTCCAGCACATAGCCGAAATCGCCCTCGGCTGGGGCTTCCGGCGCGAGCTTGGGCGGGTTGGCAAGCGCCGCCTGTTCGTCGGCGGCGGTGATCCAGCCCTGGGTCTGCATGGTGGCCAGCACCAGGTGCGAGCGGGCCACGGCCGCGTCCATGTCGTTGGTCAGGGCGAACCGGGTCGGCGCCTTGGGCAGGGCGGCCAGCAGGGCGGCCTGGCTCAGGTCGAGCTGGCTGGCCGGCTTGCCGAAATAGGTCTGCGAGGCGGCGTCGATCCCATAGGCGTTGTCGCCGAAGAAGATCCGGTTGAGGTACAGCTCCAGCACCTCATCCTTGCTCATCTGCTGTTCCAGCCGATAGGCGATCACCGCCTCCTCCAGTTTGCGCTGGAGGGTCTGTTTTGGCGTCAGATAGAGGGTGCGGGCGAGCTGCTGGGTCACGGTCGAGGCGCCCTGAACGGTGTGGCCGGCTCTGAAATTGATCCACAGCGCCCGAGCAATGCCTTCAAGATCCACCGGGCCGTGCTGGTAGAAGCGCCGGTCCTCGGCGGCAAGGAAGGCGCGAGGCACGTAGGCCGGAAGCTCGGCCAGGGTCACTGCCGAGCCATGCTTGGGGCCGCGCGTGGCCAGCACCTTGCCGTCCATGTCCTCGAAGGTCATGCCGGGCGCCTGGTTGACCACCATCAGCGTCTGGCGGTCGGGCACGTCCGGGACGCCATCGACAAAGGCCTTGACGGCGATGGCGCCGGCGACGACAGCCACGAGGATTCCCAAGGCCAGGACGACGACCAGCAGCGGCCAGACGCGCGGCGGCTGCCGGCGTGGCGGCCGCGGCGGGGTCGGCCGCCACGGCTCGGCGCGGCCGAATCGCGCCGGCGTCTGACGTGGCGGCGACGCGGGGTCCGGGTTTGGTGGCTCACTCACGGATCAGGCTTCTATACTGGACGCATGGATGCAGTTGGCGGCTTTTAGGAGCCATGACACGCAAACCTTTCTGGGAGGCCAAGTCCCTGCGGCAAATGACCGTGCCGGAGTGGGAGAGTCTCTGTGACGGGTGCGGGCTCTGCTGCCTGATCCGCTTCGAAGACGAAACCACCGGCGAGATCATCCCGACGCGGGTGGCCTGCAGGCTGTTCGACGCCGATATCTGCCGTTGCACCGACTATGCCAACCGCAAGGCGACCGTCCCCGATTGCGTAAAGCTGACACCCTACAACATCGACGACCTGCACTGGATGCCGAAGAGCTGCGCCTATCGACGCCTGAACGAGGGCCGCGGCCTGGCCTGGTGGCACCCGCTGATCAGCGGCGATCCCGAGAGCGTCCATGAGGCCGGCGTCAGCATCCGCGGGCAGACTATTTCCGAGACCCTGCTGGCCGAGCCGGAGGATGCGATCGAGTTCGAGGCGCTGGATCTGATGCGCGAACGCGGCGACGACTGAGCCCTCGGGCCGGCTGTTGCAATAATATCACAATCGGTCTTGCGCGGCGCCGCAAACCGCTTAATTGAAGGGTTAGTGTGGCGATTCAGAAATTCGTCTTCGCCTTGTGGCGGCCCCCGGAGCGAATTTCTGAATCATAAGCCACACTAGAACGGCTTCCCATTCAAAGGCGATCACGGCGTTGGCGCAGGACCCCTATCAGGAACTCGGCGTCTCGCGGCAGGCGAGCGCGGACGAGATCAAGAAAGCGTTCCGCAAACTGGCCAAGCAGCTGCACCCGGACAAGAACCCCGGCGACAAGGCCGCGGAGGAACGTTTCAAGCGCATCTCGTCCGCTTTCGATCTGCTCGGCGATGACGACAAGCGCAAGAAGTTCGATCGCGGCGAGATCGACGCGGACGGCCGCGAGACCATGCGCGGCTATGCTGGCGGCGACCCGTTCGGCGCCGGCGGGTTCCGGGGCGGGCCGGGCGGACCCGGCGGGCCGGGCGGCGCCCCGTTCGAGGGCGTCGACCTGAACGACATCCTCGGCGAGATGTTCGGCGCGCGCGCCGCCCAGCGCGGCGGAGGATTCGGCGGCTTCGGCGGCGGTGCGCCGCAGCGTGGCTCCGACGTGCGGGCTGCGCTCGAGATCGATCTGGAAGACGCCATCCAGGGCGCGCGCAAGCGGCTCAGCTTCTCCGACGGCCGCACCATCGACGTGACCATCCCCAAGGGCGCGGCCGAGGGCCAGGTGCTCAGGCTGAAGGGCCAGGGCTCGCCGGGACGCGCGGGGGCGGGCGACGCCCTGATCGAGCTGGCCATCCGGCCGCACCCGGTCTTCCGGCGCGAGGGCGACAACCTGGTCATGGACCTGCCGATCTCGGTTCCCGACGCCATCCTGGGCGCCAAGGTCGAGGCGCCGACGCCGGAGGGCCCGGTGACGCTGACCGTACCGAAAGGCTCCAATGCCGGCTCGACCCTGCGCCTGAAGGGCCGCGGCCTGGCGCGCGCGCGCGGCGGCGGCCGCGGCGACCTGATGGCCCGGCTGCAGATCGTCCTGCCGGACACCGTCGATCCCGAACTGGAGACGTTCGCAGAGACTTGGCGCAAGGACCGGCCGTACACGCCGAAGCGGCGGGGGTGAGAGGGATGAACCTAGGCGCCGCCCGCGAGGGAAGAAGGGACGCCAAGCACCGCAATTCTTGTGGCGGGATCGGCGCGGTGAAATCTTAAGGAGCCGAGCTCGGGTCATCGTCCGGGCGCCGTCGCGGCCTCGTGTGGTCGCCGAAAACGGCGGTTTGGTCTATTCAGGCCCTATTCAGCGGCGCTGGCTCAGGAAGGGGCGTTATGAAACCGATGCCCGCCCTCGTCGTCGGCCTGCTGCTGGCCGCCCTTGCGGCGCCCGTGGGCGCCCAGGGGTGGCATGGCGGCCGCGGTGGCGGAGGTCCAGGCGGTGGTTTTGGGGGGCCGCGGGGCTTTCCCGGGCCGCGCGGCCCGGCGCCGCAACCGTTTCGCGGTCCGCCGCCGGGACCCGGCGGTTGGGAAGGCGATTCCCTTGGCGCCGGCTGGGGCCCGCAACAGGACATGGTCCGCCAGGGCGTGCGGCAAAAGCGCTTCGTGCCGCTCGGCCAGGCGATCGAGTCGATCCGCCGCTTCGGCCCCGGCCACGAGCTTGACGCAGGCCTGGAAGACTGGGGCGGCCGCCCCGCCTATCGCGTGCGCTGGGCGGCGCCGAACGGCCGCCGGATCGACTATATGGTCGACGCGGAGACCGGCGCCATATTGAGCGCCGACGGAGGACCTTAAGCCCTATGCGCATCCTTTTGGCCGAGGACGACCCGGACCTGTCGCGCCAGCTGAAGCAGGCTCTGGCCGACGCGGACTATGCGGTCGACCACGCCCCCGACGGCGAGGAGGCGCATTTCCTCGGCGACACCGAACCCTATGACGCGGTGATTCTCGATCTCGGCCTGCCGAAGATCGACGGCGTCTCGGTGCTCGAGCGCTGGCGCCGCGACGGCAAGCAGATCCCCGTGCTGATTCTCACCGCCCGCGGCGCCTGGAGCGAAAAGGTGGCCGGCTTCGACGCCGGCGCCGACGATTACCTGACCAAGCCCTTCCATACCGAGGAGCTGCTCGCCCGCCTGCGCGCTCTGCTCAGGCGCTCGGCGGGCCACGCGGCGGCGACCCTGTGCTGCGGCGGCCTGCGGCTCGACCCGCGCGCGGCGCGCGCCTC
>DASQSO010000388.1:0-2757 GCA_035642335.1 Caulobacteraceae bacterium | reverse complement strand
CCATCGATGCGCACCGCGCGGCGGAAGCCGTCGGCTATGGCGACCGCGAACTCTTCCGCGACGCCCTGGTGACCACCCTGGCCAAGACCGCCTCGGAGACGGCGCGGTTCGACGCCCTGTTCGACACCTTCTTCAGCCGCGACGAGTTCACTCAGCCGCCGCCCAACCCGGCCGACCAGGCCATGGCGGACGAACTGCCCCAGGGCGACGGCGGCGAGCCGGACCTGGCTCATATGCTGCTGGAGCACGACGGCGCGGCCCTGGCCCAGGCCATGGAGGCGGCCGGCGAGCGGGCCGGCGCGGCCAATATCCGCCTCTCCAGCCAACGGCGCCTGCTCACCCGCCGCCTGCTGGACGAGATGGGGCTCGGCGGGCTGGAGCGGCGCATCGCCGAGGCCGGCAAGCGTCCCGACGAGGCCAGCGCCAAACTGGCCGCGCGACTGGCCAAGGCGCGCGAGGACCTGTTCACCGAGGCCGGCCGCTATGTCGAGCGCCAGCACGAACTCTACGCCGCCGAGAGCGGCCGCAAGCTGCGCGAAGACGTGCTGGCGCAGCAAAGACTGACCGCCATCGACGAACATGAGCTGGCCACGATGCAACGGCTGGTGCGCCGCATGGCCAAGCGCCTAGCCTCGAAATACAGCCGCCAGGTCCGCCGCGCCAAACGCGGCCAGCTGGATGTGCGCCGCACCATCCGCAAGAGCGCCGGCAACGACGGCGTGCCGTTCGAGCTGATCTGGAAAAGCAAGCATATAGACCGGCCGAGCATCGCGGTGCTGTGCGACGTCTCCGGCTCGGTGGCCCAGGCGGCGCACTTTTTGCTGCTCTTCCTCTACAGCCTGAACGAGGTGGTCGAGCGGCTGGACGCTTTCGCATTTTCCAACCGCCTGGTCGCGGTCGGCGACATCCTCAACGACGAAGCGGTCTCCGACGCCATCGCCTCGGTGATCAAGCGCATCGGCATGCGGTCGACCGACTACGGCCTGGCGCTGGAGGATTTCTGCGCGCTGGAGCTGGCCAAGATCGACCGACGAACCACGGTGATCATCCTGGGCGACGGGCGGACCAACTATGTCAATCCCAGGCTCGACCTGATGCGGGCCATCAGCGAGCGGGCGCGGGCGGTGATCTGGCTGAACCCGGAGCCGGAGAGCCTGTGGGCGCGCGGCGATTCCGAGATGGAGCGCTATCGCCGCTTCTGCAACGTCGCCAAGAGCTGCAACAGCCTGGCCGAGCTGGAACGGATCATCGAAGACGTGCTGCGGACCTACATGCCGCGCTGACGCGCTAAGCCGGCCGGCTCAAGCGCCCGCGTCGGCCACGCTCACCGCATCGCCTCGCGCGAGCGCGATCCCGTGCAGAAACAGCTTTCGGTGCTCCGGGCGGCGAAACCAGGTGTCGGCGATGGTCTCGATAGCGCCGGTCTCAAGCGCATCGAATTGCCCGAGCTCTCCCTGGCCAAGGCCCGTCTCGCCGCGATGGCCGTGGATGGCGGCCAGGACGGCATAGCTGACGGGAATCCGCATGGTCGTGGTTCTGAACAGCGCCAGCGCCTCGTCGTATCGTCCCTGCTGAAACCGCGCGATCGCCAGATACATGCGATAAAATGCGTTCACGTCTGAAATCGGATCGAGCCGCATGGCGCTCTCGAGGTGCTCGGCCGCCACGTCCGGCTCACCTTTGCGCAGTTGCAGCACGCCGCTGACCAGCCAGACGAAGGACGAGGCCGGATTCAGCAAGACGGCGCGCTCGATCAGGGCCATCGCCCGATCCAGGCTGCCTTCCAGGCCCGGCAGGCTGACGGCGGCTTGCGCCAGCACCCTGGCGTCGCCACCGGCCAGGCTGAGCGCCCGCTCGACGAGCTCGAGTCCCCGGCGCCGATAGCGCTCCAGGTCGTCGCACCAGCCATGCTCGACCACCTGGCGGTGGCAGACGCCCGATTGCGACAGCGCCATCGCGAAGTTTGGATCGAGCGCGATGGCGCGGTCCAGGAGCTCGATCGACGCCAGCATCTCGGCCTTCTTGAAGGCGCGAAATGGCCGCATCGAGCGGAGATAGAGATCGTAGCTGCTGGCATTGTCAGTCGGGCGCGACGAGATCTGCTGAATGTCACGCTCCTGCACGGTGGTCTCGACGACGCCAGCGATCTGCAACGCCACCCGGTCCTGCAGAGCGAAGACGTCCTCCAAGGTGTCCTCCAGCCGCTCGCTCCAGATCTGCGCACCGTCCCTGGCGTCGATCAGATGCACCGCGATGCGGACCCGGCCGCCAGCCTTGCGCACGCTGCCATCCAGCAGGTAGCGCACGCCCAGTTCCCGCGCCGCTTCCCGGGGACCGATCGCCTGGCCCTTGACGACTAGGTTGGAACCGGCGGCGGCCACGAAGATCGACTTGTAGCGCGACAGGACACCGACGATCTCCTCGACCATGCCCTCGGCGAAATAGTCCTGCTCCGGATCGTTGCTCAGATTGGCGAACGGCAGGACCGCGATGGACGGCATGGACAGGATCTGCGGCGAGGCGTGCCCGACATCGATAGAGGCGGGAGCGGTGCCGCCGGCCAGCTCGGCGATGCTGGCGACGACCTTGCGCCAGCCCGGAGCGGTCAGGTCGCCGGTCCAGCCGGCCATGTCCGCGCACTGGATGCGATCGAACGGCATGGGAATCTGGGCGCCGTCGATGGTCAGCTGCACCAGCTTGTGGTCGCCGCGAGCGCGGTCGGCTTCCGACTTGACCCATTCGGACCTGGCTGCCTCC
>DASQSO010000387.1:0-12449 GCA_035642335.1 Caulobacteraceae bacterium | reverse complement strand
TGTTGACCGCTCGGCCGGCATGATCCGTGATCTGACCTCCCTGGTGCCAGAGCGACCCTTCTTCCTCTACCTGGCCTTTGGGGCGATGCACTCGCCGCACCAGGCGCCTCAAAGCTATCTCGACAAGTGGCGCGGCAAGTTCGACGCTGGCTGGGACGTGGTGCGCGAGCAATGGTTCGAACGCCAGAAGGCACTGGGCGTCATTCCGCCGGAAACCCGGCTCGCGCCACGCAATCCGGGCGTGAAGCCCTGGACCGAGCTCGACGCCAACGAACAGAAATTCGCCTGCCGCCTGCAGGAAGCCTTCGCCGCCATGCTCGAGCACACCGACGATCAGATCGGCCGCATGGTCGCGTTCCTGAAGTCGGTCGGCCAGTGGGACAACACCGTCTTCATGGTCATGTCCGACAACGGCGCCAGCCAGGAGGGCGGCGCCACCGGCGTGCTCGACGAGATGAAGTGGTTCAACGGCATCCGCGAAAACATCGACGAGGCGGTCGAGCGGCTGGACGACATCGGCGGGCCCAACAGCCACTGCAATATCCCCTGGGGCTGGGCCCAGGCCGGCAATACGCCGCTGAAATGGTACAAGCAGAACACCCACGGCGGCGGCGTGCGCGACCCCCTGATCGTCCACTGGCCGGCGGGCAAGCTCGCCGCCGGCGAGACCCGCGGCCAGTTCTGCCACGTCATCGACGTGGCTCCGACCATCCTGGACCTCTTGGGCATCGCCCCACCCGAGGTGGTGGCCGGCGTGCCGCAGATGCCGGTGCATGGGGTCAGCCTCAAACCGGCCTTCGCCGACGCCACGGCGCCGCGGGGCCGCGGGCCGCAGTATTTCGAGATGCTGGGCCATCGCGGCATCTGGAAGGACGGCTGGAAGGCCGTCACCCACCACGCGCCCGGCAAGCCGTTCGACGAGGATCGCTGGGAACTCTACCACCTGGCCGACGACTTCTCGGAATACGAGGACCTCGCTGGGCGCGAGCCGGAGCGGCTGAAGGCGATGATCGACCTGTGGTGGGCGGAGGCGGACCGCCATGGCGTCCTGCCCCTCGACGACCGGCCAGCCTTCGCCCTGTTTCGCGCCTCCATGCGGCCGGGCCTGCCCGCCTCGCGCAACCGCTTCGTCTATTACCCGCCGCTGTCACACATCGTCTCCGATGCCTGCCCCTCGGCGGCGCGCGGTTGGTCGACCACCCTCGAGATCGAGCACCCCGAGGGCCCGGGCGACGGCGCCCTGGTGGCGCGCGGCAGCCGCAACAGCGGCTTCGTGCTCTACATCAAGAACGGCCGGCTGGTGATGAATTACAATGACTTCCATCGCCACACCCGCGCCGAAGCGACGGCGCCGCTGACGCCCGGCGCGCACGAGATCGTCATGAACGTGATCCGGCTGGACGACGGCAGCGGCGAGGTCGCCCTTTCCGCCGATGGCCAGGTCGTGGCCACCGCGCACCTGCCACGGCTGCTCTTCATCATCTCGTCGACTGGCATGGACCTCGGCCGCAGCCTCTCGCCGGTGACCCATGACTATGACGCCCCGTTCACCTATCCGGGCGTCATCCACAAGGTGGTGTTCGAGACGCCGGGCTCGGCGCCGCGCGGCGAGGTGAAGGCGCAGGTGCGGGCGGAGATGACCCGGCAATAGGCCCGTTCGCGCCCACCAGCGCTCAACCATCACCGCTCTGCCAACACCCCCAACCCTGCCCATCCCCACCGGGGGGGAAGGGTTTTGAAGCTAGTTCCAGATCGGCGGGCGCCAGTCCTTCCAGGGGCGTTCCTTTTCCAGCTGGGCGGCGAGGCGGAACAGCATCGCCTCGTCGGCGTAGCGGGACGTGAACATCATGCCGATGGGCAGGCCCGCGGCCGACCAGGCCAGCGGCAACGAGATGGACGGCTGGCCGGTCATGTTGAACGGCGCGGGAAACGGGAAAAGCTCGCCGTTCTTGCGGCCGAAATCGCGCGGCGGCACGGTCACCGGGTCGATGTAGCCGATCGCCGGTGGCGGGGTTCCCATCACCGGGGTCAGATAGACGTCGAATTCCTCGAACAGGGCCAGCACGCCGCGCGCCAGCATGCGCAGCTCCTGCTGCTCCCACATCACCTGCTCGCCGGTGGCCCGGCGGCCCGACTTCAATGAGGCCCAGGTCAGCGGTTCCAGTTCGTCCGGTTCCGGCTCGCGGCCGACCTGCTCGATCAGCCGCTTGAAGCCGGCGGCGAAATTGGCCCCTGACCAGGCGTTCTGGTTGGCGTAGAGGCCGCGCTGGTCGACGCCCAGCCCGCGAGGGACCACCTCGTGGCCCAGCGCTTCCAGCAGGGCGGCGGTCTCCTCCAGGGCGGCCTGGACTTCGGGATTGATCGGCCGGCCGTTGGCGGTCTCCGACGACCAGGCGATGCGCAGGCGGCCAGGGCCGCGGCCGATTTCCTCCATATAGGGCCGTTCCTTGGCCGGCGGCGCATAGGGTGTGGCGGGCTCCGGCACGCCGGTCACGTCCAGCATGGCGGCGCAGTCGCGCACGGTGCGGGTCAGCACGTGCTCGACCACATAACCCTGGGCGAAGTCGTAGCCGTCGGGCAGGTGTGGGTTGCGGTCGCGGGTCACCTTCAGGCCGACCAGGCCACAACAGGAGGCCGGGATGCGGATCGAGCCGCGCCCGTCGCCGCCGTGGGCCATCGGGACCATGCCCGCCGCCACCGCCGCCGCCGAGCCACCGGATGAGCCGCCAGTGGAATGCTCGAGGTTCCACGGGTTGCGGCAGGCGCCGAACAGGGCCGGCTCGGTGGTGCCGGTGATGCCGAACTCCGGCAGGTTGGTCTTGCCCAGCGGGATAATGCCGCTGGAGCGATAGCGGCGCATCAGGCCCGAGTCCTCGGCGTCAACCACCCCCTTGGCGAAGCGGCTCCCCGAGGTGCGCGGCCAGCCGGCGACGGTGATCAAAAGGTCCTTGACCAGGAATGGCACGCCGGTGAACGGGCCTTCCGGCAGCGACCCCTTGGCGGCGGCCCTGGCCTCGTCATAGGCCTTGTGAACCACGGCGTTGATCGCGGGATTGTGGCGCTCGATCCGCTCGATGGCCGCCTCGACCAGCTCGGAAGCGCTGACCTCGCCCTTGCGGACCAGTTCAGCCAGGCCAAGGCCGTCGTACTCGGAATAGTCGGGAAAACTCATCCTCAGGCCAGCAGGAAGGCGAGTTTTTCGACCGGGGCCAGGGTCGGCGCGGCGCCTTGCAGGACCTTGAAGGCCCCCTCGGCGGCGTCGAGCGCCTGGTCGATGTCGGCTTGGCTCATGGCCGCGCAGAGGAACATGTTGTGGAAAGGGTGGACGTAGACCCCCCGCTCCAGCATGGCGCTGGACCAGCAGAATCCCTTGCGCAGGTCTGGGTCGTCATCGAACAGGAAGAGCGGCATGGTCACCGGGCCAGTCTGGCGCAGGCCGAAGCCGGCGACCTGGGCGCGCTCGGCCAGACCATCGCGCAGGCGGTTTCCCAGCCCGTTGATCCGCTCGAGATAGTCGCTCTCGCGCACCAGTTTCAGCGTTTCCAGCGCCGCGGCCATTGGCGCGGCCTGGTACCAGAAGGAGCCAGTGACGAAGATCAGGCTGGCCGCCTTGCGCGCCTTGTTGGCGCCCAGCAGCGCCGAGATGGCGTGGCCGTTGGCGAAGCACTTGCCCCAGGTGGAAAGATCCGGCTCGACCCCAACCGCCGACCAGCTGCAGTCGCGGGCGATGCGCAGGCCGGCGCGGACATCGTCGACCACCAGGAGCGCGCCGTGTTCGTCGGCCAGGGCCCGCGCACGGGCGGCATAGACTGGGTCGGGCAGCACCTGGTCGATGAAGGTGTCATGCTTGAGCGGGGCGGCGAAGATCGCGGCCAGGTCGTCCCCGGCCGCGGCGACGGCTGCCTCCAGGCTGGCGACATCGTTGTAGTCGCAGAAGATCTGGTTGGCCTTGTCCTCGGGCGTCGTGCCGATGCGCCTGGGCGTGCACCAGGGCGCGGCGCCATGATAGGCGCCCTTGGCCAGCACGATGGTCTTGCGCCGCGTATGCGCGCGGGCGGTGACCATGGCCATGGAGGTGGCGTCGGTGCCGTTCTTGCAGAACATCGCCCAGTCGGCGTGGCTGACCATGCCGGTGAAGGCCTCGGCCAGCTCGACCATCAGCGCGGTCGGGCCGGTCAGGGTGTCGCCGATCTCCATCTGGCGCACGAAGGCGGCATTGATCCCCGGATGGCCGTAGCCGAACAGGTTGGGGCCATAGGCGCACATGAAGTCGAGCAGTTCGCGGCCGTCGGCGTCCCAGAGCCGCGCGCCCTCGCCCTTGGAGAAGAACTGCGGATAGTCGTCGGGCAGCAGCCCCACCGCCTGGTGACCGTACATGCCGCCGGGAATGACGGCCTCGGCGCGTTCGCGAAGCGCCCGGTCGGCGCTGTTGGTCCTGGTCATGCTTTGGCCGCCTGCGATCAGTGGTAACCCATGTCGCCGCGAACCTTGCCCCGAAACACCCAATAGGACCAGCCGGTGTAGAGCAAAATGACCGGCAGCAGGAAAAGCGTCCCGACCAAAAGGAAGGCCTGGGTGCTCTCCGAGGAGGCCGCCTGCCATAGCGTATAGCGGTGCGGTACGATCATCGGCCAGAGGCTGATGGCGATACCCAGGTAAGAAATTAAGAATAGCCCGATCGCTCCGACGAATGGGCCGGCGTCGGCGGCGCCGTTCAGCGCCCGCCATTCGTAGAGAGCGAGCAGACCCGCGGCGATCGGCACCGGCGACAGGAAGGCGATGTCCGGCCAGGAAAACCAGCGCCGCTCGATGTCCGGATCCAGGAACGGCGTCCACAGGCTGACCACGGCGATGGCGACCATGACGCCGAGCAGGCAGGCCCGGCCCTGGCGTCGCGCGCGCGCCTGGACTTCGCCCTCGGTCTTCAGGATCAGCCAGCCGCTGCCCAACAGGCCGTAGCCGAACACTAGCGCCAGGCCGCAGAGCAGCGAGAACGGCGTGAAACAGTCGAAGGCCCCGCCGACGAAATGCCGTCCATCGACCTTGAAGCCCTGGATGAAGGCGCCAAGCACGATGCCTTGGGCAAAGGTCGCCACCGTCGAACCATAGGTGAAACCGTGGTCCCACACCCCCTTCCGCTCGGCGTCGCGAAAGCGGAACTCGAAGGCGACGCCGCGAAAGACCAGGGCCAGGAGCATGATCAGGATCGGGAAGTAAAGCGCTGGAATGATGATGGAAAAAGCCAGCGGAAAGGCGGCGAAGAGGCCGACCCCGCCCAAGACCAGCCAGGTCTCGTTGCCGTCCCAGACCGGCGCGATTGAATTCATGATCAGGTTGCGCGAGGCTGTGTCGGGCGCGAGGCCAAACAGCATGCCGACACCCAGGTCGAAGCCGTCGAGCAGGACATAGAAAAACACCCCGAGCCCCAGGATGAAGGCCCAGATCGGCGTCAGGTCGAGGGGGGCGGTCACGACGGCTCCGCCTCTGGACCGACGCCAGGCAATGCGTCCACCGGCCCGCTCGGCCGGCCGCTCTCGACGGGGCCTTGGGACGCGGCGGGGCCGGTTCCGGCGCGGATGAGGCGGCGCATGATCAGGAAGCCGGCCGGGAACATCAGCAGGTAGACCGTGGCATAGCCGGCGAAGGAGATGGCTACGTCGGCCGTGGTCAGCGACGGGGTCACCGAGTCGGCCGTCCGCAGCAGGCCATAGACCGTCCAGGGCTGGCGGCCGGCCTCGGTCGTCGTCCAGCCGGCCAAGACGGCTATGAAGCCGATCGGCGCGGTCCACTGACAGGCGCGCAGGAAGAGGTCGCCGCGCCAGAGCCTGCCGCCGAACCGCAGCACGGCGCCAGTCAGCGTCATGGCCAGCATGATCAGGCCAAGGCCGACCATGATGCGGAAGGCGAAAAAAGGAATGATCACCGTCGCCCGCTGGTCGGGTGGCCATTCCTTCAGGCCGCGCACCGTGCCGTTCGGATCGTGGGTCAGGACCAGGCTGCCCAGAACCGGGACCTCGATGGCGAAATGGTTGGTCGCGTTCTTCTGGTCGGGGATGGCGAAGAGGGTGAGCGGGACACGGCTACCGGTATCCCAGCGCGCCTCGATCGCCGCCAGCTTGGCGGGCTGGTATTCGCGGGTGTTCAGCCCGTGGGCATCGCCCAGCAGCATCTGCAGCGGCACGAGCACCAGCAGCAGCCATAGCGTCGTCGAGATCATCACCCGGCCATCGGCGGCGGACGTGCGCTTTCGCACCAGGCCCGCCGCCACGCCGAGAACGACGAAGGCGGTAGTAACGTAGAAGCCGCAGACGGTGTGGGCGAGACGGTAGGGAAAGGACGGGTTGAAGATGATCGCCGTCCAGTCGGCCGGATAGAACCGCCCACCGGCCAGGGTGTAGCCCGCCGGAGTCTGCATCCAGCTGTTGGCGGCCAGAATCCAGAAGGACGAGAAGAGCGTGCCCGCCGCGACCATCAGGGCGGCAACGAAATGCACCCAGCGCGGCACCCGGTCACGACCAAACAGCAGGACGCCCAAAAACGCCGCCTCCAGGAAAAACGCCGTCAACCCCTCATAGGCCAGCAGGGGCGAGATGATGTTGGCGGTGGCGTCGGAAAACCGGCTCCAATTGGTCCCGAACTGGAATGGCATGATGATGCCCGAGACCACGCCCATGCCGAAGGAGATCGAGAAGATCCGGATCCAGTACCTTGAAATGCGAAGATAAACCTCACGGCTGGTGAACAGGCCGAGCCCTTCCATGAAGGCGATATAGGAGGCCAGGCCCACCGTGAACGCCGGCAGGAGAATGTGCCAGGCGATCACCCAGACGAACTGCAGCCGCGACAGGATCAGCGCGTCCAAGGCCGTCCTTTCCAACCCGCTTCGACGATAGCCTAATCCTTCCCATGCCCGGCCGATAGCGGGTGCGCGGGCCTCTGGCTAATCCAGCGGCCAAGGCCATAACGGACCGTTAGGATTGTCACGAAAGCTTGCATCGACACCCGCCGCCGCCGCGCGCATGAGAGTCCGAGGGTGGGCCAAAAAGCCAAACCTATAGGGACGGATCGAAACCATGCCCGAGCCCATCACCTTGCCACCCTCGGTGACCGTAAGCCCGACCGTTGTCGGCGTGTCGGTGCTCACCGCCGACGGCGCCACCGTTCAGATCAGCCTGCCCCGCCCGCGCGGCCTGCGCGAACTGCCGCTGGATGAGATCGTCAGCCGCGCGCAAAGCCTGGCCAGGCTGGCCCTGGAATCCGCCGCGGCCACCCTCGCCCACTAGTGTGGTGAATTTGAAGTTGGCCCTCTCATTGGGGCAGGCTCTGTGGCGAACTTCAAATTCGTAAACCACACTAGAATCATAGCCTTGCTAGTGTCCTTATCGAGTCCGAAGCTCGCTCGGCGCCTGCCACGGGCGATGGCGAACTTTGGACTCGGGACGCTAGCCGGCCGCAACGCCGGCGTCTCGATAGACAGCGCCGCTGGCGGCGTGGTTGATTGAGCGTCGGCGATGGGGAGGGCGACATGGCGAGCGTACTGCCGCCAGCCGCGCGGTTCGACCTCGGGCGGGTCGTCGAGCGGACCTTCGCCTCCATCGGCCGTAACTTCGCGGTCTTCCTGCTCCTCGCCCTGCTGCTGGCCGGCCTTCCCGCCCTGCTGACCGGGGCGCTGCTGACCTTCGCCGCGAGCGGCGGCAACACCCCGGCGCTCGATGGCGGCGACAGCGCACGGTTTGTCGCCACCGGCGGATCGGCGGGCGGCGTCGTCTATATCGTCGGCGCGGTCGCCAGCTTCATCCTGCAGGCGGCGATCGTCTACGGGACCATCGCCGACCTGAACGGGCGGCGCGCCGAATTCGTCGAGTGTCTGTCCACTGGCTTGCGCAACTGGTTCTGGCTCTTTCTGCTGGCGATCGCGGTCACAGTCGCCGAGGTGTTCGGCTACCTCTTCTTCATCGTACCAGGCCTGATGATGACCGTCGCCTGGATGGTCGCGGTGCCGGTCCAGGTGGTCGAGCGGACCGGCGTCTTCGGCGCCATCGGCCGCAGCGCCGAACTGACGCGCGGCCGCCGCTGGCCGATCTTCGGACTGCTGGTCATCTACATCATCGCGGCCGGCGTCATCCAGGTCGCTGTCACCGCGATCGCCACCGTACTGGCGGCCAGCCTGTCGCCGTCGACCACCCAGGCCGCGACGCAAGTCCTCGCGCAGCCCCTGCTCAATGTCATAACCGGCCTGATCGGCGCGGCGGGCGTCGCCTCGATCTATTACGAGCTGCGCTCCACCCGCGAAGGCATAGGCCCCGAGGCGTTGGCGGCGGTGTTCGACTAGCGAGTTCCCCCGACTCCTCTCGGCCGGAGCCCGGCTAGGCCTTGTCGTACTTGTCGCGGCGGCGGCGGCCGAACAGTAGCCGGCTCTCCAGCCGTGCGCGCAGGGCCAGGTAGTAGGCGTCGAGGAAGGCGTAGTCGGACTCGATCGGCCCACGCGTCCAGCCGATCTTGCCACGGATGCGCTCGGCGACGGCGGCGATGGTCCTGGCCTCCATGCGGCGCAGCACCTCCTCGAGCACCTGCAACTCCTTGGCCCCATAGGCGTCGACCTGAGCCTGGGTGAAGTCGAAATCGCCCTGGGCTGCAAAGGCGGTCTCGGCGACGTCGGCCATCAATTTTCGTTGTGGCGTCTTCACCACCCAGGTGCCGGCGACCAGGTCGCCGACCCGCAGGCGGTCGCGGTTGAACAGCGGGAAAAAGACGAAGATCGAGCACCACGCGATGCCCAAAAGGTTCAGCCAGGTGTCGACCGGGCCGGCGCGGCTGACCAGGAAGGTGAGCGGCAGGAAGACCTCGAGCTCGCGCATGGCGTTGCGGGCGAAGATGGCGTCCGCCGTCAGCCGGCCGCCATTGCGCGCGGCGACGCGCAGGCCGAGCGCCCGCTTGCCCGGCGTCGCCGCCCTCGGCGTCAGCTCGAAGAGGATGAAATAGGCGTTGCGCAGCAGGAAAAAGCCCAGCAGCCAGATCACCATGATGATCTGGGAACTGGCGCCCTTGCCGCCGGCGCCGATCGTCGCCCCGATGGCGACGGCGGTGAGCGCGACCAGGATGCCGGCCATGATCGCCGCGTCGAGCAGGAAGGCGGCCGCCCGTTCGCTGGCCTCGGCAAGGCGCAGGCGCAGGTCCACCCCCTCGGGCGTCACCAGTTCGCGCTCGAACCGGTTGTCGGCCGGCTGACCGATCGCCGGCGCCCAGGCCTCCGGGGTCCTAGCCACGCGCAACGCCGCCCCGCGCCGCGGCCGGCCCGGCTGACCGAGTCTAGCCGGGTGCGCTCGCCCGGAAAGGCCAGGGCCACGCCGATCTGGACCCCCGCCGCCCCGGCGAGCATGACGGCGAAGAGTTCGGTGACGCCGTGGATCATCAGCCACCCGCCCACCTCGACCCCGAGACCGTGCTGGATGAACACCGCCAGAAATGCGCCCAAGGTGCAGCCGTTGGCGACCATCAGCAGCGCCGAGGGCACGCAAAAGGCGAATCCGAGCGCAAACGCCATGATCGCCACCTCGGCGTTATGGGTGAAGAGGAAGGTCGCCATCACCGAGAGAAGCTGGTTGTGGCTCGAGTCGAACAGGGTGGCGCGCAGGGCCTGGGTGGTCGCCTCGGGTCCGCGCCCCTCGACCAGCCCTCCCGGCACGAAGGAATAGAACCATTCCGGGTCGTGCATCACCAGCATATAGGCCGCCACCGCGCCCAGCACCGTCAGCGTCGCGCAGACCACGGTCTCGCGCCAGGCCGCCTTGGCCGCGGACGGCCAGTCGTGGGTGAAGAAGGCGCCGATCCGCTCCCGCGCACTCGAGCGCGTGCCGTAGACGAAGAAATAGGCCCGCGTGCACAGGCTCTCCAGATAGTCGGTCAGGGCCCGGTCCAGCGAGGTCGCCCGCGCCACGGACAGCGACGACAGGCTGGCGCGATAGAGCACCGGAATGGCCAGCAGCTCCTCAGCGCTCAGCGCCGCGGCCGAGCGACCCTCAGCCTTGCGCAGCAGCGCTTCCAGCCGCAGCCAGTCGGCTTCCCGTTCGGCGCGGAAACGAAAGCTCTTCAGGCGAAGTTCGGCCATGTCGCTGTCCGGCCGCTACAATAGATCGCGGCGCTTCAAGTCGAGGTAGCGGCTGATCAGGGCCGGCCCGATCTGGTCGGCGGGCGCCTCGACGATCTGCACGCCCAGGCGGCGCAACCGCGTCACCACCAGTTCGCGCTCGCGCAGCAGAGCCGCCGCCACCACCGCTCGGGCGACGTCATCGGCATTGGTCGGCGCCTGGCGCTGCAGTTCCTCCAGTTCGTCGTCGCGCATGATCACGAAGATCGCCAGGTGCTCGCTGAGCAGCCGCGCGGCATTGTCCAGCATCAGCTCGGCGCTGGTGGTGTCGACGAAGTCGGTGAACACGACCACCAGGCTGCGGCGGCTGAGCTGGCCGTGCAGCTGGGTGAGGCCGAGGGTGAAGTTGGTCTCCTCGGTGGAATAGTCGACGCTGGCCGCCAGCCGCTGGATGTGGGCGAAGGCATTCTGGCCAGACAGCGGGCCGGAGGAGATGTTCGGGCGGGCGTCGAAGCCGAACAGGCCGGCCCGGTCGCCGGCCTTCAGGCTGACATAGGCCAGCAACAGCGCCGCATTCAGCGCATGGTCGATGCGCGGCAGGCCGGCCAGCGGCTCGCACATCAGCCGGCCTGTATCCAGGGCCAGGATCACCGGGTGGTTGCGCTCGGCGCGGAACTCCTTGGCCAGCAGCGTGCCGTGGCGGGCGGACTGCTTCCAGTCGATCGTGCGGCGGTCCATGCCGGTGTGGAATTCGTTCAGCGCATGGAATTCGGAACCGGAGCCCAGGTCGAACTGGATGCGCGCGCCGTGGAAGGCGTTGCGGGAGAAGAGCCGCATCGCCTCGTCCTTCACCGCCTGGATGTTGAGGGTGATCGGCATGGCGCGGGCGATCGGCTCGGCCTTCTGCTTCCAGACCAGGCCCAGCGGCCCCTGCCAGCGGGCCCAGATGCGCTCGAGCACGCCGGGTCCGCGCCGGACGGGCCGCAGGCGAAAGCGAACGCGGGCGATGCGCTCGGCGACCGCGGCGATCTGCCGTTCCGGCTGCACCTCGATGCGCGCATTTGCCTCCAGCGAAAGCTGCAGGCGCGCGGGGCCCGAGCCAGCGAAGGCCGCCTGCACCAGCGCCTCGCTCTCGACCCCGGCGGTCAGCGCGGTCGGCGCGGCCAGGCTGAGTTCGGCGCGCCGGCGGTCGGCGCCCAGCACCGCGTCGGCCATGACCAGGGCGAAGACCAGGGCCAGCCACGCCGGTCCCAGGATCCACAGCCGCGGCGCGAAGACGCCGAACAGCAGCGCCAGCGGCGTGCCGATCGCCGCCAGGCCGATGGCGCGGACGGTGGGATAGATCACGCTGGCCCGCTCTGGCTGGTCACCGCGGCGCCTCGATCCGCTCGATCATGGCGGTGATCGCCTCGTCGACCTTGCGGCCGTCGATCTCGGCGGCCGGCGAGAGGATCACCCGGTGGCGCAGCGCCGGCAGGGCCAGGGCCTTGACGTCGTCGGGGATGACATAGTCGCGGCCTTCCAGCGTGGCGCGGGCGCGGGCGGCGATGGCCAGCATGGCGGCGGCGCGCGGCGAAGCGCCATAGGAGAAGTCGCCGGTCTCCCGCGTCGCCCGGACCAGGGCCACCACATAGCCGGTCACCTCATCGGTAAGCCGCACCTGCGAGACGGCCCCGATCGCTTCGGCGATCTGACCGGCGTCGGCGGCGGGGCGCACGCCGAAGTCGTCGAGGTCGGGCTGGCCGGCGCGCGCGCCGTGGCTGGCGACGATGCGGCGTTCCTCCTCGGCGCTGGGATAGCCGACCAGCTGCTTGAACAGGAACCGGTCGAGCTGGGCTTCCGGCAAGGGGTAGGTGCCCTGCTGCTCGATCGGGTTCTGGGTGGCGACGACGGTGAACCGGCCGCTGAGCGGGTGGCTTTCGCCATCCAGGGTGACCGTGCGCTCCTGCATGGCTTCCAAGAGCGCCGCCTGGGTCTTCGGAGGCGTGCGGTTGATCTCGTCGGCCAGCAGCAGCTCGCGGAAGATCGGTCCCTTGACCAGGGTGAAGGCGCTGGCCTGGAAGTTGAACAGGTTGGCCCCGAGAATGTCGCCCGGCATCAGGTCGGGGGTGAACTGGATGCGGCCGAAGTCCAGCGCCAGGGCCCGGGCGAAGGACTGGGCGAGGAAGGTCTTGGCCGTGCCGGGCGGGCCCTCCAGCAGCACGTGGCCGCCGGCCAGAAGCGCCGTCAGCATCAGGTCCACCGTCTCGCGCTGACCGACCACCGCCTTGGCGATCTCGCCGCGCAGGGCGTCGGCCAGAGTCTTCACCGCCTCAAGGGATTTCACCGCCTCAAGCTTCACCCGTCATCTCCCGTCTCCATC
>DASQSO010000386.1:0-2359 GCA_035642335.1 Caulobacteraceae bacterium | reverse complement strand
GACGGATCGAGCGCATGCTCGGCGTCAACGAAGGCGGCGGTGCCGCCCACCTTCTGCACCTCGGCCACGACGTGCAGGGCCAGGGTGGTCTTGCCCGAGCTTTCCGGCCCGTAGATTTCCACGATGCGGCCCTTGGGCAGGCCGCCAATGCCCAGCGCCAGATCGAGCCCGAGCGAGCCGGTGGAGATCGACTCGATCTCGACGATCTTGCCCTTGTCGCCCAGCTTCATCACCGAGCCCTTGCCGAAGGCTCGGTCGATCTGTGCGAGCGCCGCCTCCAGCGCCCTTTGCTTGTCCGCTTCGTCCCGTCCCACGAGCCGCAACACCGGTTGAGTCATTGAAAGCGTCCTTATCCCACGATTCTTCGAGCCCATGTCCGAGAACGCCCCCATCGAAACGGGAACCCCCCGAACACCGCGACAGTACATGCTTTGTTCTACGGCGCAATGTTCTTTTTTCGTTCCCTCGCCACGACGGTTGGCCGGACCCAATTTACGGCCGAGTTTCTTCCGGCCGGCGTGGCGCGCGTCTAGGATGGTCTTATGCCCGCGGCCGGCGCGGCGCGCCCGCCATAGGAAGACGCCATGCAGCCCACAGCCCTGGTCACCGGCGCCGGCAGCGGCATTGGCCGGGCCGTCGCGCTCGCCCTGGCGGGCAAGGGCTATCGCGTCGCCCTGGCGGGGCGTCGGGCCGATGCGCTTACCGAGACGGCGCGGATGGCGGGCGCCAGCGAGCCCGACGCGCTGGTCCTGCCTACCGATGTCGGCGACGAGGCTCAGGTCGAGGCGCTGTTCCAGGCGATCGGCGCGCGCTTCGGGCGGCTGGACCTTTTGTTCAACAACGCCGGGACCGGCGCGGCCCCCGTGCCGATCGACGAGCTCGCGCCCGCCCAATGGAACCGGGTGGTGGCGGTGAACCTGACGGGCGCTTTCCTCTGCGCGCGCGGGGCGTTCGCGATTATGCGGGCGCAGGATCCGCGCGGCGGCCGGATCATCAACAACGGCTCGATCTCGGCCCACACGCCCCGGCTCTATTCGGCGCCTTATACCGCGACCAAGCACGCCATCACCGGCCTGACCAAGTCGCTGGCCCTGGACGGCCGGCCCTTCGACATCGCCTGCGGCCAGATCGACATCGGCAACGCGGAGACCCCGCTGACCGCGCGCATGGCCGCTGGCGCGCTGCAGGCCGACGGTGAGACGGCGCCGGAGCCGGTCATGGACGTGGCGCACGTGGCCGACGCGGTGCTCTACATGGCCAGCCTGCCGCTGGACGCCAACGTGCTGACCCTGACCGTGATGGCGACCAAGATGCCTTACGTCGGGCGCGGCTAGATCATCGCGTCGAAGCTGCACCGCTTCTTTTAGTCCGCTCATCCCCGCGCAAGCGGACCCAGGATTTTTGACCACGAAGGCACAAAGCACACGAAGAAGAGAAAAGGTCGGCGCATGCCCCTTCGGAGGTCAGCGCGGCTCCTTGGTGTCCTTTGTGTGCTTGGTGTCCTCAGTGGTGAATCTTCGGTCTCGCGGCGACGACAGGGGGCGCCGGATAAGAAACCTGGGTCCCCGCGCGGGGATGAGCGGTTTTTTGGGGCTCCAGGCTACTGGATCACCCCGCAGGCGATGCGCGCGCCGCCGCCGCCGAGGGGTTTGGGCTGGTCGGAATAGTTGTCGCCGCCGGCGTGGATCATCAGGCTGTGGCCTTTCAGAACGTTCACATCGGTGATGCGCGGCGCGACCAGGGTCTCGCTATCCGTCCCGTCGGCCGCCACGGTCAGGAACGGCAGGTCGCCCAGGTGGCCCTTGCCCAACGGGCCCATGTGCGTGCCGGTCTTGTCGGGATCAAGGTGGCCGCCGGCGCCGCCGGCCGCCCCGACGACGCCGTTGATCGGCCCCGGGGCGCACGAGGGGTTCTGGTGCACGTGGAAGCCATGCTGGCCGGCCGGCAGGCCGCTCAGCCGCACGCTGATCCTGGCGCCGCCGGGCGCATCGGCGATGCTGATATTGCCGACGGCCGCGCCGGGACCGGCCGGGGTCGCCAGCGCGATGTCGGCGTGCACCGTAGCCGCCAGCGCCGCCGGCGCGCTGGCCGCCAGTACAATGGAACCGAGGGCCGCCAATCGAACGCCGCGCAGCATGAATCTTCTCCCCGTCATGGCCTGGGCCGTTTCGGCGACTCTGAACCCTGGCGAGCCCGGCCGCAAGCCGGTCAGGAAGGCCGTTTATCCCGCCCTTCCGGCCGCCTCCAGCACCTCGTCCACCGAACCGTCCGCCGCGACGCCCAAGATATGATGGCTGTGCCAGAGCGCGTAGAAGATCAGGCTCCAGGCGGCCTGGCCGCGGCGACCGGCATCGCCGAT
>DASQSO010000385.1:0-11693 GCA_035642335.1 Caulobacteraceae bacterium | reverse complement strand
CGAACCCGAGGAGACGGCCGACATGGCGAGCGACGTCACGACCTTGCCGCAAAGCGCCTACCAGGACCCCTCGCGGCCGCTCGAAGCGCGGGTCGAGGATCTGTTGGCGCGCCTGACGCTGGAGGAAAAAGTGGCGCTGATGGCGGGCGCCTCGCCCTTCCGGCTGGAAGGGGTCGCGCGCCTGGGCGTGCCGTCCCTCGGCATGACCGACGGGCCGACCGGGGTGCGCTCCAACACCGGCCAGATGGCGACGGTCTTTCCCGTCGCCGTCGCGCTGGCCGCCACCTTCAATCCCGACCTGACCCGCGAGGTGGCCGGCGCCATCGCCCGCGAGGCCATCGCGCTCGGCGAACAGGTGGTGCTGGCGCCAACCATCAACATCGTGCGCACCCCGCTCTGGGGTCGCAATTTCGAGACCTTTTCGGAAGACCCCTACCTGACCGCCGAACTGGCCATCGGCTATGTCGAGGGGCTGCAGGGCGAGGGAATCGGCGCCTCGCTGAAACACTATGCGGCCAACAACCAGGAAGAGCGGCGCATGGATATCGACGTCGAGGTCGACGAGCGGACCTTGCGCGAAATCTACCTCTCGGCGTTCGAGGCGACGGTAAAGGCGGCCAATCCGTGGACGGCGATGGCCTCCTACAACAAGCTGCGCGGCAGCTACGCCAGCGAAAACGCCTATCTGCTGCAGGACATCCTGAAGGGCGAATGGGCCTATGACGGGGTGGTGGTTTCCGACTGGGGCGCCGTCCACTCGACGGTCCCGGCGGCGAGCAACGGGCTGGATCTCGAAATGCCCGGGCCACCGATCTATCTCGGCGCCAAGCTGCTGGCCGCGGTCAAGGCCGGCCAGGTCCCCGAGGCGCGCATCGACGAAGCTGCACGGCGGCTGATCCGCCTGATCCTGCGCGCCGGCCTGCTGGACGGGGTCAAGCGCGACGGCGAACTGCGCACCGACCGGCATCGGCACATCGCCCGCCGCGCCGCCGAGGAGGCGATCGTCCTGCTCAAGAACGACGGCGGCCTGCTGCCGCTGGACGCCGACGCCATCAAGACCCTGGCGGTGATCGGGCCGAACGCCAACTTCACCCGGCTGCAGGGCGACGGCAGCTCGCGCGTCTCCACCGATCGCTGGCCGACGCCGCTGGAAAGCCTGGGCGCGCGCCTGCCCAAGGCCAAGCTGATCTATGCCCAGGGCGGCGACGCCGAGCCGACGCCGCCCCAGGCTCAGGCGCGCATGTTCAGCCCCACCGAGGCCCGCGAAGCGCCGGGGCTGACGGCGGAATACTTCACCAGCGCCGACTTCTCTGGCGCGCCGGTGCGCACCAATCACGAGCGCCGGCTGTTGCGCTGGATCTCGATGCATGGCGCGAGCAGCAACGCCAGCCGCTACGCCGCCCTGCGCTGGAGCGGCTTCTTCTGGCCGGAAATCGACGGCGCCTATGAGGTTTCCGTGCGCGGCGACGGCGCAGCCAAGGTGGTTGTCGGCGACCAGACCCTGATCGATTTCAGCGACGACGGGCGCGAAGACGTGGTCGATCTGATGGGCGGCGCGGCGCTGCGGCGCACCGGCGCGGTCGAGCTCAAGGCCGGCCGCGGCTATCGGTTCAGCCTGGAATATGTCTGGGCCGACGGCCGGCCGGGCGCCGGGGCCGAGACCCTGTCGCTGGGTCTGCGCCAGCCGCCGGGCGAGATCGAATCGGCGGTCGCCGCGGCGCGCCAGGCCGATACGGTGGTGCTGGTGGTCGGCTCGTCCTCGCGGACGGAATCGGAGGGCTATGACCGCAAGGACATCGACCTGCCGGGCGAGCAGGACGTTCTGATCGAGCAGATTGCGTTGGCAAACCCGCGCACCGTGGTGGTGGTCAACGCCGGCGCGGCCATGGCCATGCCCTGGATCGACAAGGTCGCCGCCGTGGTCCAGGTCTGGCTGCCCGGCGAGGAGGGTCCGGACGCCCTGACCAGCATCCTGCTCGGCGAGATCTCGCCGTCGGGCCGCCTGCCGGTCACCTTTCCCAGGCGGCTTGAGGACAATCCGGCCTATGGCTTCTATCCGGGCGGCGACAGCGTGACCTATGGAGAGGGCCTGGGCGTCGGCTATCGGCACTACGACCTGAAAGGGATCGAGCCGCTGTTCGCCTTCGGTCACGGCCTGACCTACGGCGAATTCACCTATGCCGACCTGGCCGCGCCGGCGAGCGCCAAGGCTGGCGCGCCGGTCGAGGTGACGCTGCGGCTGACCAATACCGGCAAGCGGACAGCGGCCGAGACGGTGCAGATCTATGTGGCGCCGGTGAACCCGTCCAAACCGGCCCCGCCAAAGGCGCTGAAAGCCTTCGCCAAGGTCGAACTCAAGCCCGGCGAGACCCGGACCGTCGCCTTCAGCCTCGAGGGCCGCGCCTTCGCCCACTATGACGAAGTCCTCGGCCGCTGGACGGTCGAGGCGGGCGCCTACGACATACTGGCCGCCGCCTCGGCGGTTGACGCGCGGCTGACGGCCAGACTCGAGATTACGGGCTGAGCGCGGACCCCTCGCCCATGTGGTTGGCCACCATCTCTTCAATTATATTGATGTTTACGTCCCTTAGATTTCTAAACTTGACACAGTATCCAGTGACCGTCGCCTTTCCAAGCCTTTTCCCATAGGTTTCCGACAGGTATCTTTTATCATCTACGCCCATAACGTAAATAGATATTCCGGTCGTATTTGCACTTATACCAATCTTATAAAATTCTCTGCTTTCGCAGTTAGCGTAACCTTTCGAGCTTATACCATATCCGACATTTGGATTTGAAACTATTTTTCCTTCTGTATTCCGACCATCAAGATACCATAATTTACAATCTGGCGATATCTTAAGAATTAATCCATGAAGTATTTGCAGATCTTCGTGTTTTGACTGGACCTGATCGGCAATATATTTATCGATTTGCTCTTGCACGTTCACTTCGAGACCCCCATTCCGTCGCTACCGCACTCGACGAGCACGGCGCTTTCCAGAGCCCATCCCCCGCATGATTTGCCTTCCGCTTGAGCCGCGGCCCAAGCGTCTCATCGGGAAGACGAACGAGCTTGGGGGAATCCGACATCGTTCCCTAGACTTTTTTCGTCCCGTTGGGCGGCGTGCATCCCTTGCCGTTGAGCGAGATTGGACCGAGGCGTGCAGGGGTAGCATTTCCCGTTCGCTTGTGGAGAGGCGCGGCGCGATCGCCGGTTGACGCGGGCGCCCGGGCGGCCCTATGCACAAAGCTTCACCGACATGGGTCGGGTGAACGGATTGGACCGATGACCGCGCGGTACGGCTCGATGTTCGCAAATAAGTGCCCGCTTCTTTCCGAAGCGTCGCCCTCGTTTGCGCTCATTACCGCCGAACGCTCCCGGTCTTCCTCCCTCACCCTTTCAATCGAAAAATCCCATGTCCTCCGCCGTCGTCACCGTCCAGGATCTCCGCAAGACCTACCGCTACGCTAGCCGGCGCGGCGGCGTCCTTGGCGCGATCGGCGGCGCCTTTTCTCCCGACTACACCCTGATCCAAGCGGTCGACGGCATCTCGTTCGAGATCGCCGCCGGCGAGCGCGTGGCGATCATCGGCCCGAACGGCGCCGGCAAGTCGACCACCTTGAAGATGCTGTCGGGCATTCTCGAACCCACGTCGGGCGACGCCCGCGTGTTTGGCTTGACGCCCTGGGCCCAGCGCAAGGCGCTGGCCTATCGGATCGGGGTGGTGTTCGGCCAGCGCTCGCAGCTGTGGGGCGAGCTGCCGGCGCGCGACTCCTTCGCCCTGCTTGGCCACATCTACGACCAGCGCGGCGCGGCGTTCGAGGCGCGGCTGAAGGCGTTGATCGAGCGGTTCGAGCTTGGCGCGCTGATAGACCAGCCGGTGCAGCGGATGTCGCTGGGTCAGCGGATGCGCTGCGAGATCACCGCCAGCCTGCTGCATGCGCCGGCGCTGCTGTTCCTCGACGAGCCGACCATCGGGCTGGACATCACCGCCAAGGCCGCCATCCGCGACTTCATCACCGAGAACGCCCGCGAGGAGGGCCAGACGGTGGTGCTGACCTCCCACGACACGCGGGACATCGAGCTGGTCTGCGACCGGGTGATCGTCATCAACCAGGGACGGATCGTGGTCGATCAGCCCACGGATCAGCTGCGCCGCCAGTTCCTGGCTCACAAGCTGGTGACGCTGCACGCGCCGTCGCGGACGGTGCGGATCGACCTGCCAGGCGTGACGCGGCGGCCGAGCGAGCCGCACCTGGCCGTCTTCGAGATCGACACCCGCAAGGTGCGCGTCGAGCAGGCCGTCGCCGCGGCGCTGGATGGCGGCGGCGTCGAGGACATCACCATCGAAGACCCGCCGATGGAGGAGGTGGTCCGTGAGATCTATGCCGTCGCTCGCGATTGACGCCCGGCCGCCGGGCTTGGGCGCCTTGCGCAGCGCCCTGGCCGCCGTGCGGCTGGGCGCGGGCGGCGCCATGGCCGGCTGGCCAGTGCTGCTCGGCCGGGCGGTGTTCTACGTCCTGCTGATGATCGTGCTCACCGCCCTCTGGGACAAGGTGGTCGCCGAGCGGCTGCCGGGCACGCTGGTGGCCGCTCTGCCCGCCGGCGGCCTCGCCCTCTATATCGGCGTCACCGAATGGATCGGGCTCTCCGTGCCGGCCATTCACCTGCGGCTGGAGGACGACATCCGCTCCGGCGCGGTCGAGACCCACCTGCTCAGGCCCAAGGCCTATCTCGTGCAGCGCTTCGCCGAAAGCTGGGGCGCCATGCTGGTGCGCATGGCGGTGACCGGGATCGCGGCGCTGGTCATGCTGGCGCTGTCCGGCCGCGTGTGGCCAACCCCGCCGGCCCTGGCCGCGCTGGTCATGCTGGGGCCGCTGGGCGGGACCGTCGGGCTGCTGCTCTTCACCATCGCCGGCCTCAGCGCCTTCTGGGTGCGGCGAACCATGCCGGCCTTTCTGATCCTGCAGAAGATGCTCTTTCTGCTTGGCGGCCTCTTCGCGCCCGTCACCCTCTATCCGGCCTGGCTGACGCGCCTGGCCAAGGCCACGCCGTTCGCCGCCCACATGTTCTGGCCGGCCTCGCTGACCGTCACCCCGACGGCGGCCCAGATGGCCGACGCCCTGGTCGCCCAGCTGCTCTGGATTGGCCTGCTCGCCAGCCTGGCCGCCCTGATCTGGCGCGCCGGTTTGCGCAAGGTGCTGCGGGGAGATCTCTGATGGCCCAGAGCTTGAGGATCAGGACCTCGTTGATCGAAAACTACGCCCACGGCGTGGCGGCAGCCGTGCGCGCCTCGTTCGCCGACCGCACCAACTTCATCCTGCAGAGCCTGAGCATGGTGGTGAACAACGGCTTCATGCTGGCCCTGTGGTTCATGTTCTTCGCCGGATTCCGCAGCGTCGGCGGCTGGCGGCTGGCGGACATGGCCCTCCTGATCGGCATCATCATGTCGATCGTCGGCGTCGCCGGCATCGTCTTCGGAGGCTACCGCGACATGGCCGCGACCATCCTGTCCGGCGAGATCGACGCGCTGCTGACCCAGCCGCGCTCGGTGCTGGCCAGACTGCTGGCGCGCGATTCCTATCCCAGCGCCTGGGGCGACCTGGGCACGGCCATCGTCATCCTGATCGCGTTCGCGGAGCTCAGCTGGCGCGACCTGCCCTGGTTCATGGCCGGCTGGATCAGCGGGCTGATCGTCTACATCGCGGCCGCCGTGACCTTCTCAAGCCTCGCCTTCTGGATCTCCGGCGCGCGCAGCCTGGCGCGCGACATGACCGACTGGATCATTCTGGTCTCGACCTATCCAGGCTCGATCTATTCCGGCGCCAGCAAGCTGATCGCCTATAGCCTGCTGCCGGCCGGATTCGTCGTGCTGACCCCGGTGCGCCTGCTGCGCCATCCCAGCCTTCAGACCCTGGCCATCGTCGTTGCGGCGGCCGTGGTCTACGCCGCGATCGCGATCGGCGCCTTCGATCTTGGTTTAAAGCGCTATCGCCAGGGCGCGACGCCGGTCATGGGCGCCTAGTCGTACTCCGGCACGCTGGCCCAGTTGTCGGGCAATTCGGGGATTGGCCAGTCCGGGTCGGCGCGCCATGTTGGCCAGGGCCCGCTGAACGGCGCCGCGCCGCGCTCAAGGGCGCCGATCACGCTCTCGCCCTCGCGGCGGATGGCGTCGGCCTTGGCCTGGGTGAACATGCCCAGCTCGACGCCGCGGGCCACATGGTCCTCGTCCTTCCAGCGCCAGCGGCGGTCCTCGCCAATGACGATGTCCAGCATCTGGTCGCAGGTGACGATGCCGTCCGGCACGCGGCGGAACGGCTCCTGCATGTCGACATACCAGCAGATGAACGGGCCGCCGCCGCCGTGAAACATGGCCGTCACAGCGTGCGCCGCTCCAGGCGTCAGGATGACCAACGCGTCGGTGGTGTGGCGGCGCTGGGGGTGCGGGCCATCGAACCGGCCGGTGGTCCAGTCGAGCCTGCTGACCTGCATGGCGCCGTTCAGCGGCGTGTAGAGCACCAGGCGCATGGGCCGGTCCTCGACCACGATGGCGGCGTTGGCGGACCAGACCTTGCCGTCCAGGACGTGGCGCACGACGATCACCTCGCCCGACCGCCAGGCCGCGCCAAGGGGCCGCGGCCGCCGCGCCGCCTCGATCCGGGCGGCCAGCACATTCCAGTTGTCGACTCCGAATGCCTTGGCGATGGCCTCCAGGCTCTGGCTGTTGCCGAGGGCGACACCCTGATCCTGCAGTGTTTTCCGCAGGCTGGCGGCCATGATCTTGGCGTCTCGATAATCGCGCATGAGAGACCTCTGCTTCGGCGGAAGAGTCTGTCGGCGCTTGCCTTACCGACCCGGCCGCCTTTTTAGCAAAAGGTCTGATCCGGTTTCGCGATGCGTTCACCAAACCCATTTGGGCGCCGGCGGCCGGCCGCATCAGCCAAGGGAAGGTTCCATCGGCCAAGGGCCATTGTCAATCTGGGCGCGCCGCCGCTAGGCACGCGAAGGAGTATGGCCAGTAGAGCGGTCCGACCGCGCGCCGCTAACTCCTCGATTCAAACTGCGTCACCACCGCGCTTTCAGGCTGCCCCCTAAGCCTACAAAACTCCGTAGCGCTTCTTGCTACGCGCCTCTTGCATCCGTAGCGTCACGTGATACAGTTACGTCTTGGCAATCCAGTCGTGGAGCAACGACGAGGCTAAGGCGATCTTCGCGGGTCGCCGCGTCAGGACCGTCGCCGCTGATCTGGCTCGGCTGGCCCGTCGCCGGCTCGCTCAACTGGACCAAGCGGTTCGCGTTGAAGACATGCGTACGCCGCCCGGCAACCGACTTCACCTCGTCGGCGACCGCTGGTCGATTATCGTGAACATGCAATACCGGATCACGTTCCCATGGGGCGCCAACGGCCCCGAGGATGTCTGGTTCGGCGATTATCACTAAGACGATCACTCAGGGATCACTCAGGGATCATTCAGATGCACGACTACGCTGGCTTCGAAACGCCCCTACCCCACCCGGGCGAACACCTCAGGGAAGACTACCTGCCGGAATACGGGCTCACCGCCGGCGCCCTCGCCAAGGCCATGGGGCTGAAGGATCGCGCCCGTATTGAGCGTCTCATCCGGGAGAAGCAGTCGGTCACCGCGGACACGGCCCTGCGGCTGGCTCGCGTGTTCGGGACCTCTCCCGATCTGTGGATTGGGTTGCAGGTCGGCCACGACCTCTCGAAGGCGGCCATAGCGGCCCGGGCGGAGCTTGAGGCTATCCGGCCGCTTGAGGGCGCCGCAGCCTAGGATGCCGCTTTCACCGCCACCAGAGTGAACATTCCGGGGATGATCGGATCGGTCCAGCTGGGAAGCTCCTCCAACCGCTCGATGACGAAGCCCGCGCCGATGGCGGTGGTGACGACCTCGCCCAGCGTCCAGAAACGCAGGGCGCACTGGCCAAGGTCGCGCCCCTGGCTGGTCGGGTCGGGCGTCGCGCCCATCACCACCTCGGCGCTGAAATAATCGTGCAGCACGCCGGGCGCGGTGAACAGCTTGCGCTCGACCGGGTGGAACTCGTTGAGCACCATACGGCCGCCTGGCTTGGCGAGATCGGCCATGACGGCAAAGAAGCGCCCCAGGTCATGGTGGTAGTGCAGGATGCCCAGCTCCATGGCCAGGGCGTCGAAGGTCCCGTTCAGCCCCAGCGATCCAGCCTCGATCACGTCGCCCAACAGGTAATCGATGACGACCCCGGCCCTGGCCGCTAGTTCCAGCGCATAGCGACGATTTTCCTCGGCGAAATCGATCACTGTCACATCGGCGCCGAGCACAGCCAGCGCCACGGCGACCCGCCCGTGCGATCCCTGGATGTTGCAGATGCGTTTGCCTACGACCTCCCCGAGATACGGCAGGAGGCGGCGAACCTTGTTTTCCGGGTCAGCGACGAGCCTCGCCGCTTCCACCTCGGGCGCCCCGTAGGCGCTCACCCAAAGGTCGTAGCGCTCAGTGTTCCAAGAGTCGCGATTGCGATCGCGCATCAGGGTCGGATGGGATTTTTCGGAACTCATCGGCGGTTTGTACGACCGCACCCCGTCCAACGCCTAGAGGCGAGGCGGGAAGGACGCGGCCGGCTGCACCCGGAACCGGCCGCGCTTTTCAGGCTCAGGTATAGGCTTCGAACAGGCCGGCGCCGCCCATGCCGCCGCCGATGCACATGGTGACGACGGCGTACTTGCCCTTGCCGCGACGCTTCATCTCCTGCAGCACGTGGCCGGTGAGCCGCGCGCCGGTCATCCCGAAGGGGTGGCCGATGGCGATGGAGCCGCCGTTGACGTTGTACTTCTCGGGATCGATGCCCAGGGTGTCGCGAGAATAGAGGCATTGCGAGGCGAAGGCCTCGTTCAGCTCCCAAAGGTCGATGTCGTCGACGCTCAGGCCGTGACGCTCGAGCAGGCGTGGCACGGCGAAGACCGGGCCGATGCCCATTTCGTCGGGCCGGCAGCCGGCGACGGCCCAGCCCTTGAAGGCGCCGAGCGGCTGAAGACCGCGACGTTCGGCTTCCTTGGCTTCCATCAGCACCACGGCGGCGGCGCCGTCGGACAGCTGCGAGGCGTTGCCGGCGGTGATGAACTTGCCGGGACCCTTGACCGGCTCCAGCTTGGCAAGGCCTTCCATGGTGGTGTCGGGGCGGTTGCACTCGTCGCGGTCGACCACGTAGTCGACGATGGTCTCTTCCTTGGTCTCCCGATTGACCTGCTTCATCTTGGTCTTCATCGGGACGATCTCATCCCTGAACTTGCCGCCCTGCTGGGCCGCCGCCATGCGGCGCTGGGACTCCAGGGAGAACTCGTCCTGGTATTCGCGGCTGATCTTGTAGCGCTCGGCGACGATGTCGGCGGTATCGATCATCGGCATGTGGATGTCCGGGTACATCTGCACCAGGCGCGGATCGTTGTTCTCGCGCGCGCCGCCGCCGCCGGGGAAGCTGATCGACTCGACGCCGCCGGCCACCACGCACTCGGCGCCGTCATCGACGACGTAGCGCGCGGCCATGGCGATGGACTGCAGGCCCGAAGAGCAGAACCGGTTGATGGTCACGCCCGAGGTGGTGATCGGCATGCCGGCCAGCAGGGCGGCCTGACGGCCAAGGTTGCCGGCGCCGTGCGCCACATTGCCCATGAAGCAGTCTTCGACCGCTTCCAGTTCGACGCCCGAGCGTTCGACGGCGTGCTTCACCGCGTGGGCGGCCATGCTGACGGTAGGGGTGATGTTGAACCCGCCGCGACCGGACTTGGCCAGGCCGGTACGCGCGTAGGAAACGACAACGGCTTCACGCATGAATCTCTTCCTCTCCCAAGGACTGAATGATTTTGAATTCCCGTCATCCCTAGCCCCGTCGCGCGCGAAAAGCGAATCACCGGTGCGTGGGGTCCAGGTCCGCTGTCGCCTGGGTTGTCCCGGCCGCGCGTCGCCTCAGGTCAGGGGTCCCAAAACCGCCTCCAGCTGGGTCGGCTCGGCGCGCGCCGGCGTCAGCGCGGCAAGCTCTTCCAGCAACGGTGCGGTTCGGTTGTCGGCAAGGTCGCGCTCCTCTCGACCGGCCTGGACAAGATCGGCAAGCGCCTGGGCGGCGCGCGATAGCAGGCTCAATATGTCTGAACTCGGCTCAAGCCGCCCGGCGCGGACCTCGCCCAGCGCCGCTTCCAGCCGACCAGAGATATGGACGAGGGCGTCCAGCCCAAAAATCCCCGCCCCGCCCTTGATGGAATGCGCGGCGCGGTAGGCGGCGTTGATCATCTCGGGATCGCGGTCGCCGGCTTGCAGGGCGCACAGGCCGGTCGCGAGCTGCGCCAGGTGCGCCTCGCACTCCTGAAAGAAGACGATCCGGATCGCCGCCAGGGTCTCGGGCGGGAGCGCTCCCACCGGGCGTTGGACGGTCATGAGGCCCGAGCCGTGACGCGGCGTCGATGGATGTTCAAGGTCATGCTCTCTCCATCCTCAGAGCCCCGGGTGTCGGCTTACCCCAGGTCATTTTTGGGGAGAGAAATGAACGCTGATTTAAGTCGCCGCGGCCGCCGGACGCGACCGGCCTAACCCGCGCGGCGAAGCGCTGGGGTGGCGTGCAGGGCCGACTCCAGAATGTCGGCGGCGACGGCCGCGCCGTCCTCCAGCGAGATGCGGCGCGACAGCTCCCTGGCGCGAGCGCGATAGGCGCCGCGGCGGAGCAGGGCGCCGACCTCCTGGACACCGCGCGTTGGCCCATATTCGGCGCGAGTCACCGTGCGGCCGACGCCGAGCCTGGCGACCCTGGCGGCGTTGTCCGGCTGGTCGGCGGCGGAGGGGACGATCAGCTGCGGCACGCCGGCGCGCAGCGCCTGGGCGGTCGTGCCGACCCCGCCCTGGTGAACCACCGCCTCGGCGCGCGGGAAGACCAGAGAGTGCGGCGCGTAGCGGCAGGCGATCATGCCGTCCGGCAACACGTCGGGCAGGACGTCGCCCTGGCCGACCAGGAAGACCGCCCGACGCTTGAGCGACGAGGCCATGACCAGGCTGTCGCGGTAGAAGTCGCCCGGATCGAACACCACCGCCGAACCCAGGGTGAAGACCAGCGGCGGTGGACCGTCGTCGAGGAATTGCGCCAGCTCCGGCGGCAGGGCCTCGGCCTGGCCGCGCTCGCGATCGTAGAAGGTAAAGCCGCAGATGGTTGTCCGCGCCGGGAAGTCGGGCTGCAGCTCGCCGAACACCCGCGAATAGAGCGCGACGGTGCCGTAGGGCGAGAACTGCCCCTCGAACAGTGGATTGCTCAGGGTGCGCGAGAGGCCGAGTTCGCGGCGCAGCTGGCGCACCGGCGCGGTCCAGCCGGAGGTGGCGACGCGGGCCAGGCCCAGCACAACTCCAGCCGCCGTGGCGCCGGAGCGAAACCAGGCCTCGGTCAGGCGCGGCGCGATGCCCAGTGGCGGCGGATCGTAAGCCGACATGAAGGCGAAGGGCGCCAGCGCCGAGGAGATCCACGGCAGGCCGCGTTTTTCAGCCGCCAGCCGGGCGCCGAAGGCGGCGGGGTGGGTGACCACCAGGCTCGCGCCCTCGCTGGCGGACATCATGTCCTGGAAGGCGCGGCGCAGGAACGGCATGGCGATGCGGCGGACGAGGAATTCCAGACCCGAGCGCGCATCGATCGAACGCCGCACGATGCCCTGGCGATCGAG
>DASQSO010000384.1:0-3891 GCA_035642335.1 Caulobacteraceae bacterium | reverse complement strand
CAATGCCCGGCTCAGGGCAAGGGCGCGGCTCCGCGTCGCAGTACGCCGCGAAGCTCGGCCAGGGTCAGCCCCCCCGACGCGAACAGCAGGACGGGGTAGACGCAAGCCGCCGCGGCCGTGACCGCGAGGATGACCATCTCTTTGGCGTGCAAGGGGCCCAGGTGAATATGCGCAAGCGGCGCCTCGAGCAGGGCGCGCTCGTGCGCAGCGCCGGCCAGCAGCAGCCCCAACGCGACGCTGGCGGCGAAGATGCGGATCAGCTTCGAGCGCGCACGGGCGCTTGGCGCATATTCGCCGCGACGGGCCAGCGTCGCCGCCATCATCGCGACGTTCAGCCAAGCGGCCAGGCTGGTGGCCGCGGCGATGCCGGCGACGCCGATCAGATGAAACAGCACGATGCCGGCGATCACGTTCACGACCACCGAGACGACAGCGTAGTTCATCGGTGTGCGGGTGTCCTGGCGGGCGAAAAAGGCCCGGGAATAGAGCGCTGCCAGCACGAAGGCGGGCACGCCCCAGCCATATTGCTGCAACGCCTGGGCGGTCCGCAGCGCGTCATAAGTGCGGAATTCGCCGCGCGTGTAGAGGCCGTCGACCAGAAAGAACGGCATGGCCGCGAGGGCCGCCGCCGCCGGAAGGGTAAGCGCCATAGAGACAGTGACCGCCTGGTCCATGGCCGCGCCCGCCTCGGCCGTATCGCCGGAATGCACGGCGCGCGACAGCCGCGGCAGCAGCGCCACGCCGATGGACACGCCGACCAGCCCTTGGGGCAACTGATAGAGCCGATCGCAGACCGCCAGCCAGGCGCGCGCGCCGTTGACGTGCGAGACCAGGAACTGGGAGACGAAGACATTGACCTGCTGGACGCTGGCGGCGAAGGCGCCAGGCAGGGCCAGGCCGATCAGCCGGCGGATTTCCGGTGTCAGCCGCGGCAGTCGCCAGTTCACATTGGCGCCCGACCGGCGCACGCCCCACCAAAGCAGCGCCGCCTGGGTCACCCCCGCGATCAGCACGCCCCAGGAGGCGAATACGGCCGCCTGCCGCGGCGAGTGGGTCGGCAGGACCGCGACCAGGGTCCAGACATTGAGCAGGATCGGCGCGCCGGCCGAAAGCACGAACCGGTTGCGGGCGTTTAATACCCCGGCCAAGTGGGCATAGATCGCCATGCAGGGAAGATATGGCATGGTGATCATGGTCAAGGTGATGGTGAGCTGGATCTTGCCAGGCACGGCGGCGAAACCCGGCGAATACAGGTAGATGATCCACGGCATGGCCAGTTCGGCGAACACGGTCAGCGCCACGGTCATGGCCAGCAGCGCGGCCATGGCGTCGGCCGCCAGCACGTCGGCGACCTCTTCGCCGTCCTGCTCCAGCGAGCGGGAATAGGCCGGCACGAAGGCCGCCGCGAAGGCGCCCTCGGCGAAGATGCGTCTGAACAGGTTCGGAAAGGCGAGCGCGGTGGTGTAGGCGTCGGCGACGAAGGTGGCGCTGGCGCCCATGTAATAGGTCACCACCAGATCGCGGACGAAGCCCATCATCCGGCTGATCAGGGTGAAGCCGGAATAGATCATCGACGAGCGGATCATGCCGGGCCGCGCGCGCGGAACCTGGGCTGGCGCGGCCGGGCCGGCGGCGGCGGGATCGATGGTCACGAGGCGGCGGTACGCTGGGTCGCCAGAAGGGTCAAGGCGGCTAGATCACGATGACTTTGAATTGAAACAATTCAAAGTCATAAACGTGACCGCATCTCATCGTTAGAGCGAGTTGCGGGCGGAAAACCGCTACGCACTTTTCCTCAACCCGCTCTAGCGTGCGACGCTGGCGCGCGCCTGCTCCAGGCGCGGACGCCGCCCGGTCGGCTCGGCCGGCTCGTCGTCGAGAACCTGGCTTAGCGCCGCCTTCATGGCGTTGATCGCGCGCGCGCCGGTGAACTTGGCCCCGTCCGGCCCGTGGCAATAGAAGGCGTCGACGGCGCGTTCGCCATAGTTGTCGATGTGCGCCGACTGGATCGACAGCCCGGTCTCGGCCAGGGTGCGGGCGATGGCGCCTAGGAGGCCGGGGCGGTCGCGGCCCGAGACCTCGATCACCGTTGCGTCGTCGGAGGCTTCGTTGTCGATGATAACCGAGGGCGTGATGGCGAAGGCCGCGGCGCGGCCGAGATCGCCGCCACGGTGCGGCCTGCTGGAGTCGGTCTCGCCGCGCGCCGCCGCTTCCAGCGCCACCGTCAGCCGTTCCAGCGCCCGCGGGCTGTCGCTGCCCAAGGGCTGGCCCTGGGCGTCCTGCACGAAGAACAGGTCCAGCACCTCGGCCTTGGAGGAGGTGAAGGCCCGCGCGCCGACGACATTCGCGCCGGAATCGGCGATGGCCAGGGCGAGGTCGGCGAACAGGCCGCGCCGGTCGCGGGCGGCGACGATAACCTCGGCGGCGTTGCGGTCCTGGCGGATGGAGGCCGAGGCCGCCGCGCCGCCCTTGTCCGCCGCCCGCCGCGCCAGCGCCGCATGGGTCAGGTACTCGTCAGCCGAGAACGCGGTGAAATAGGCGTTCTCCATGGCGCCGGCCCAGTCCTCCGCCGCCGGTTCGGCTGTGATCAGCACCGTGCGGGCCTCATCCGCCGCCGCGTGCAGGTGCCGACTGAAGGTGGCTGCCGCGTCGGCCGTGCGACCGCCGCGGAACACCGCCTCGGTCGCCCCGAACAGCTCGCGCATAAGCTGGCCCTTCCAGCCGTTCCAGACCCCGGGGCCGACGGCGCGGATGTCGGCGACGGTCAGGAGCAGCAAAAGCCGCATCCGCTCCGGCGTCTCGACGATCTTGGCGAAGGCGGCGACGGTGCGCGGGTCGGCAACGTCGCGCTTCTGCGCATAGTCGCTCATCACCAGGTGGTGCTCGACCAGCCAGGCGACCAGTTCGATTCGCTCACGCTCCAGCCCCAGCCGCTCGCAGGCGGCCCTGGCCGCCCGCGCGCCGGCCTTTTCCTGGCCGCCGACCCCGCCCTTGCCGGTGTCGTGCAGCAACATGGCGAGGAACAGCACCTCCTTGTCCTCGATCAGCGGCCACATGGCGACCGAGAGAGGGTGGTCCTTGACAAGCTGGCCGTTGGCGATGTCGGCGATGATCCCCACCGCCCTCAGCGTGTGCTCGTCGACGGTGTAGGAGTGGTACATGTTGAACTGCATCTGGGCGACGATGTGCCCGAATTCCGGGAGGAACCGGCCAAGCACCCCGCTCTCGTTCATCATGGTCAGGGTGCGGTAGGTGCTGCGCCCGCGCGCGAGCAGGTCGAGAAAGGCCTTCGCGGCCTCCGGGTCGCGCCGCAGCTTGGAGGTGATCAGCGGCAGCGAGCGGGTGGCGGCGGTAAAGGCGTCTGGATGCAGATCGAGGTCGCGGCGGTCGGCGATGACGAACAGCCGCAAAAGATTGACCGGATCGCGCTCGAAGGTCTCGACGCCCTCGATGGTCAGCCGGCCGCTCTCGACCAGGAAGCCAGGCTCGTCCAGCGGCTTAGGGCCGACACGGCGGCGCGGCAGAAAGCGTGACAGCCCCTTGGGCGCGGTCTTTTCGGCGTCCGCCTCAAGCTTGGCGCAGAATTCCCGGGTCAGCACGCCGACCTCGCGGGCGATCAAGAAATAGCGACGCATGAACCACTCGACGGCGGGGGTGTTGTCGCCATCCTTGCGCGGCCGGTCTTCGTAGCCCATCCGCCGGGCGATCTGCGGCTGCAGGTCGAAGCTCAGCCGCTCTTCCGGGCGGCCGGTGGCGAAATGCAGGTGACTGCGCACCGCCCACAGGAAGTCGATGGCGCGGATGAAGGCGCGCACCTCGCGCCGGTCGAACATCTCCAGGCTGAGCGCGTCGTCGGGGCTGTCCAGCGGATGCAGATACTGCGCGATCCAG
>DASQSO010000383.1:0-4019 GCA_035642335.1 Caulobacteraceae bacterium | reverse complement strand
CGGATGGATCGCGGCGGGGACTTGCGGTCAGGGGTGAACGAAGACGGCGCCGTGGAGATCGCCATGCACGCCGACCGATCCGCCAGACGCGTCGCCGGCGACGTCCTCCAACACCTCCAACCCTCGCTCTAGTTGCGCCCGAGCAGCCGCGCCTCGGCCAGCCCCAGGATGAGATCGGCGTCCGATTCAGGATTGTGCACGAACCCTAGCACTCTCGGCATGCACGGGGAGACGCCTGTCACGCGGCGGACTCTGACATCGTTGCCGTGGATGACGCCGCGAAGTTCGCTATCGGGAAGACCGCCGCGCACCATGCTTTCCAGTGCAGCGGCTGTCTTAGCGCAAAGCCTTATGGGAGCGGTGACGGTAAAGACCACCGTCTGGTCCTCCGGCACGACGCCAGTCAGCGCGGCCTTCAAACCGCCGACGAGCCGCACAACCACCTTGTCGAAGCGCAGGCGAAGCTTGGCGGCCGCGGCCTGCTCGGCGATCTTCCGTTCGATCGTGGCGGGCTCGACCACAGGCGATTTTGCGCTCATGCGATTGCGTCCTCGCAATTGGACGGCGGGTCCCTTACCGCCAAGCCGTCGATTTGAAGACTACAGCATCGGCATGCGGGCGGAGGCCACGAAGTGAGCGACTGGGTGCTTGGCGTGATCGGCGGTTCCGGCCTCTATGAGATCGAGGGCCTGACCCACGGCTACTGGACCAAGGTCGACACCCCATGGGGCGACCCGTCCGACGAGCTGCTCAGCGGCGAACTGGACGGCCTGCGCCTAATCTTCCTGCCCCGCCATGGGCGCGGCCACTCCTTGCCGCCGACGGCGGTCAACGCGCGGGCCAATATCGCCGCCTTGAAGCGCAGCGGCGTCACCGACGTCATCTCCCTGTCGGCCGTCGGCTCCCTGCGCGAGGAGCTGAGCCCCGGAACCTTCGTGGTGGTCGACCAGTTCATCGACCGCACCTTCGCCCGCGAAAAGAGCTTCTTCGGCGCCGGCCTCGCCGCCCACGTCTCCATGGCCTATCCGGTCTGCCCGCGCCTGTCCGAATTCGTCGCCGAGGCGGCCATCGAGGCGGGCGCCAGCGTCGTGCGCGGCGGCACATACATCGCCATGGAAGGCCCACAATTCTCCACCAAGGCCGAGAGCGAACTCTACCGGTCCTGGGGCTGCGACGTGATCGGCATGACCAACATGCCGGAAGCCAAACTCGCCCGGGAGGCCGAGCTGCCCTACGCTTCGCTGGCCATGGTCACCGACTACGACTGCTGGCGCGAGGAGACCGCCCACGTGGATGTCGGCCAGATCATCGCGGTGCTGAACGCCAACGCCGACAAGGCCAGGGACCTGGTCGCCCGTATGCCGGCAAAGCTCGCCGGCCCGCGTCCGCCGTCGCCCATCGACACCGCCCTCGACGGCGCCATCATCACCGCGCCCGCCGCGCGCGACCCCGCCATGATCGCAAAGCTGCAAATCGTCGCCGGCCGCGCGTTCGGCCAACCGAGCTGAGAAAGACCTTATCTCCATGGACCTTAAGGCCGTCATCCGCACCATCCCCGACTATCCGATCCCGGGGATCATGTTCCGCGACATCACCACCCTTTTGGGTGACGCCAAGGCGTTCCGCGCCTGCGTCGACGCCATGGCCATCACCTTCGCCGACCAGAAGATCGACAAGGTGGCGGGGATCGAGGCGCGCGGCTTCATCCTCGGCGGAGCTGTGGCGCATCAGCTGAACGCCGGCTTCATCCCCTTACGCAAAAAGGGCAAGCTGCCGCACAAGACCATCGCGGTGGAATACGCCCTGGAATACGGCGTCGATTCCCTGGAGATGCACGTGGACGGCTGCGCTGGGGGCGACCGCGTCCTCTTGGTCGACGACCTGATCGCCACCGGCGGCACCGCCGTCGCGGCCCTGCAGCTGCTGCGCCAGACCGGCGCCGAGGTGACCGACGCGGCCTTCGTCATCGACCTGCCGGACCTGGGCGGCGGGGCCAGGCTGCGCGCCCTCGGCATTCCGGTCTTCACCATGGTCAGCTTCGGCGGCCACTGACAGCGCCCCATGCTGATCAACGGCCGCCCAACCCGCACCATCTGGCCCGCCGCCGACGGGAGCGGCGACGTTGAGATCCTCGACCAGACGCGACTGCCGCACGTGGTCGAGGTGGCGCGGCTGAAGACCCTGGATGACGCCGCCCGCGCCATCCGCGTCATGCAGGTGCGCGGCGCGCCGCTGATCGGCGCCGCGGCGGCCTACGGCGTCTGCCTGGCTTTGCGCGAGGACGCCTCCGACGCCGGCCTGGACGCTGCGATCCGCGCCCTGGCGGCCACCCGACCGACGGCGGTCAACCTGGCCTGGGCGCTAGGCCAGATGGGCCAGGCGGTGCGGGGCCTGTCGCCAGCCGCACGCTTCGACGCCGCCTGGGCCCGCGCGGCCGAGATCTGCGATGAGGATGTCGAGACCTGCCGCCGCATCGGCGACCATGGACTGGAACTGATCCGCCAGCTCGCCAATCGCCGCGGCGACGGGCCGGTCAAGATCCTCACCCACTGCAACGCCGGCTGGCTGGCGACCGTCGACTGGGGCACCGCGCTGGCGCCCATCTACCGGGCCCATCAGGTCGGGATCGACATCCACGTCTGGGTCGACGAGACCCGGCCGCGCAACCAGGGCGCCTCGCTCACCGCCTTCGAGCTCGGCCAGCAGGGCGTCTCCCACGCCATCGTCGCCGACAATACCGGCGGCCACCTGATGCAGCACGACGAGGTCGATCTCTGCCTGGTGGGCACGGACCGCACGACGCGCGAAGGTGACGTGGCCAACAAGATCGGCACCTACCTGAAGGCGCTGGCGGCGGCCGACAACGGCGTGCCCTTCGCCGTCGCCTTGCCCGGTTCGACCATCGACTGGTCCCTCCGCGACGGCGTGCGCGACATCCCCATCGAGCAGCGGGACTCCGAGGAACTGACCCGAATCGCCGGCCGCACCGCCGCCGGCGAGGTGGTTCAGGTCGACATCGCCGCCCCCGGCAGCCCGGCCCTGAACATCGCCTTCGACGTCACCCCCGCCCGCCTGGTCACCCACCTGATCACCGAACGTGGTGTCTGCGCGGCGAACGAAGCGGGGCTGCTGGGGCTGTATCCAGAGCGGCGCGTGTCGCCGTAAGTCTAAAGTTTCGCCGCGCATTCGCCTTCGGCTCCGCGCCTGCTAGACTGTTCACGCGTTTATCTTGAGACGGAAAGGACGTTGATGCCGACGACGCCGAGACGCTTAGCCCTCATGGTCGCCTTGGCGACGGCGCTGGCCGCTGGCGCGGCCCACGCCGCCGACCCCGCCGCCGGCAAGATCGAGGGTTTCGACAACGGGCTGCTGGAAGCGATGAAGTCCGGCGCGCCGGTGGCCGCGCGTTATCGGCTGCTGACGCCGGTGATCGAGCGCGCCTTCGACCTGCCGGTGATGACCCAGTTCGCGGTCGGCGCGGCCTGGGCCAGCTTCACCCCGGCCCAACGCCAAGCGTCGATCGCGGCCTTCACCCGGCTGACCGTCGCCAGCTACGCGCACAATTTCAACGCCTATGGCGGCGAGAAATTCGAGGTCGACTCCACCGTCGTCACCCGCGGGCCGGACAAGATCGTCTCCACCCACTTGATCCGCCCCAACGACTCGCCGGTGGCGCTGACCTATCGGATGCGGGCTGCGGGCGATTCCTGGAAGGTGATCGACATCTATTACGGCGCGATCAGTCAGCTGACCACGCGCCGCTCCGATTTCGCCGCCTCCATCGCCGCCGGCGGCGCCCCGGCCCTGATCGACCACCTGACCGCGCTCAGCGACAAGCTGATGCAGTGAATCCGCCCCTTGAGCAGTGGAGGCGCGACGCAGCCGCGCCCTTTCAAGGCTGGGACTTCACCTACCTGAACGGCCGGATCTGCGAAGCGTCGCCGGAGTGGGACTACGCCGCCCAGGCTGGAGCGGTCGCCAGGCGGTCCCAGGACATTCTGGACATCGACACCGGAGGC